>CANGUI010000169.1 GCA_947457025.1 Flammeovirgaceae bacterium
CTTCCTCTTTATTGGAAGCTATATTCAACAGATCGGCCAGGCCGAGGATACTGAACGTGTGCGCCACTTTGTCACGCATGCCAAAAAGCACCATCACGATTCCCTTTTCTTTAAATTCTTCGATGTATGACATGAACACCCCAAGACCGGCCGAGGAGATGTACTCCAGGGCGTGGCAGTCAACCAGAATCCGGCGGCAACCATCGCCTACACATTTGGCAATGGCTAGGTCAAACTCGATGGATGAGCTGGCATCAATCTCACCCGAGACGGTCAGTACCTCGATACTCTCTTCGTGTGTGCGTTTAATGTGTAGCATATTCGTGATAACGGGTTGTGTGCAGTAAAGTTTTCATGTACCGATTGGTTTAAACCTGACTATCATGGTGGTGTAGTCATCGTTAATCTCATCAGATCCGGTATACTCATACAATTGGCGCAGCAGGTGCTGCTGCATGTCTTTGAGGCTTTCGAACGAAATATTTTCCACGGCTGCTTTCAGGCGATCATAGCCAAACTCCTCTCCAGCTGCATTTCGTGCCTCGGTAATGCCATCGGTAAACAATACCAGCATGTCACCCCGATGGTAGGGCAGGGTGTAGGTATGGATGTACTTCTCGTAATCACGCGAACGTACCATACCGAGGGCAGTTCCTTTATCCTCGCAAAAGCGGGCGGTGGCGTGGGCGGCATCAAAATACAGCAGCGGACAATGACCGGCTCTGGCGTACTGAACGGTGCGGGCTTTCGTATCAATCATAAAATAGATAGCCGTTATAAAAGAACCGCGCTCCAGGCAGTACACCAATGCGCGATTGGCCTGCGTCATAAAATGGGCGGGTGTTATGCCGGGCTGTTGGGAGAGGCTGTGAAAGATTCCTTTCATTTGCGACATGTGGAAGGCCGCCGTGGTACCTTTTCCACTCACATCAGCAATGATCATCACAACCGTATGGTCATTGATCCTTAGCGTGTCGTAATAATCGCCACCCACCTCATCGGCCGATTCGGAAAAGGCGACCACTTCAAAGTGGGCATCGCACTCCAGCTTCTCGGGCAGCAGGCTCTTCTGAACAGCCTTGGCGATCTTTAACTCTTCCTGGTAGCGTTCATTTTGGAAAGCCTCTTCCATCAGCCTGAAATTCTCGATGGAGATTCCCGCCTGGTTGGCAAAGGCCGCCACAATACGTTTCATTTCCATATTGAATCCTTCGGGCAATTCTTTCAGAATGGCCAACGTACCTATGGCTTTCCCCTTGACCGTGATGGGAAATGCTTCGAGGGATCGGTACTTTGCCCCTTTCAGGGAAGATAAATTCCGGGAGAAGTCATGGATTTTCTCGCGGCTTTGCTTCGACACGGACTGCCCGCGGGCTTCCAAATGATCGCGAATTGTGCGTGCCTCCTGCTCGGTGATGTGATATACATATAACTGGTGCTGGTGGCTGTTCGATTCGATTTCGAGCCAGGCAGCATCTGCAAAAACGGCCCTAACTGAACTCTCCAGCAAAATCTTATACACACTTTCTTCGCTTTGCTCGGTTTGAATCGATTGACTGATCCGTTGAAAATTGACTACCTCTTCCAGCTTCTGTTCGAAAACCGAAGACGTGGGCAGGTTGAACAGGATCACCAGAAAGGAAAACACACTGTACAACAGCACAAAACCAATCAGGGAGATGTTGAAAAGATGTGACTGAAATGCAAAGAAGGCAGTGCTCCGGGCGGCAATCACGTCGGATAGGCGATCGGCCGTAAATGTAAAATAGCCGATGTAAAACATAACCAATACCAATAATAAAAGGCTGGTCCATTTTTGCCGGAAATTAAGATACGCCACCCACTTCATGTTAGCCGACAGCACGATGATGACCAAGCCAAGAAGAATATCGAGCAAGAGAACAGCCGTGCTGCTCAGCGGGATGGTAATGGAATCGTAGATGACTACAACGATGAGGAGCAATTCAAAGAATGCCCAGAGGCGGATCAGCCACTTTGACTTTTGATACAAGATCAGGCGCTTCCATGCCATGAAGGCGGCCATCATGAAGCTGATGAGCAACGCCAGATTGATCTGATAGATAAAGTCGCCAAAGAGTACGTTTTGAGGTAACTTCGTGTTGCCGAGCAGTCCAACCAGCAGGCGCAGCGCGAGCGAAGAGATGGTGGCAATCAGTCCGGTAGCAAACACTTTCCATAGCAGATCGGTGAAATTGAGTGTTTCATCGCGCTCGATGCGGAACTTGTAGAAGTAGTATAGACAAAGAATGTAGAGGTCGAGCATGACCCGCGGCAACCATAGCGGAACATCCGGAGTGAGCCCCTTGATGTCGCTGAAGACCACCAGAATGTCGGAGTAAACCAGTACAAACCAGCAGATCAGCGAGCCAATGAAAGCCAGACGTGTTATTGCTCGGGGACGCACAAAAAAGCCAATCCGTTAATTGATTGGCCGGGTAAAAATAATTAATCCTAACTGGTTTTCTATGAGGTCGAGCTTCGGGCGGGGTATAGGGCCTTTTGAGGGATCAAAGCTTCTGGGCCGTGCAGTTGACACACGATACGTGCAGCCACAGGCGGAAGACGACTTCGTTCTTTGCCAGCGGAAAAAATAGTCTGTTTCAACTGATTTCTCTTCGTGCTTCCCGAAAGGTATCGGTAGCCAATAACCGGTCGCCCTTCTCTGTTGATGCTACTTGCGGCTGTAATTCGGAGCCTCTCGGGTGATGGCTACATCATGCGGGTGACTTTCGGCAACCCCGGCTGCGGTAATTTTAACGAAGCGAGCGCGCTTCAGCTTTTGCAGATCGGGGGCGCCACAGTACCCCATGCCGGCCCGGAGGCCACCGACCAGCTGGTAGAGCACTTCCGCGGCACTACCCTTGAACGGCACGCGGCCGCTGATGCCTTCGGGTACCAGTTTTTTGATGTCGTCTTCTGTATCCTGAAAATAGCGGTCTTTGGATCCGTCATCCATGGCCTCCAGCGAGCCCATGCCGCGGTAGCTTTTAAACTTACGACCTTCATAGATGATCATCTCGCCCGGCGCCTCTTCCGTGCCTGCCAGCAGCGAACCAATCATCACACTATCCGCACCGGCGGCGAGGGCTTTCACTACATCCCCCGAAAAGCGAATCCCTCCATCGGCAATGACTTTCACGTTCGAGCCTTTGATCGCTTTCGCGGATTCGGACACCGCAGTAAGCTGCGGCAGCCCAATACCGGCCACGATTCGTGTCGTACAAATGCTGCCCGGACCTACGCCTACTTTAACAGCATCAGCGCCGGCCTTCGCCAGATCTTTGGCTGCATCGCCCGTGGCAATGTTGCCCACGATGAGGTTCAGCGCGGGGAATTTTCTTTTTACGCGTCGGGCAGCATCCATCACGCCCTTTGAGTGGCCGTGTGCCGTGTCAATACTGATCACATCTACCCCCGCTGCTTTCAGGGCTTCAATGCGTTCCACCACATCGGGCGTAACACCAACGGCGGCTCCCACGCGCAAACGCCCGTATTCGTCGTTGCAGGCGTTGGGTTTATTCTTCTTTTTCAGAATGTCTTTGTAGGTGATGAGCCCGGTGAGTTTCCCCTTCTTGTTGACGATGGGCAACTTTTCGATCTTGTATTGCTGCAGGATGCCTTCCGCTTTTGCCAGGTTGATGCCCTCGGGTGCGGTAATCAACTTCTCGCTGGTCATGATGTCCGCAATGGGCTTGTTCATGTCTTTCTGGAAGCGCAGGTCGCGGTTGGTGATGATGCCCACCAGTTTGCCGTTGCCATCCACCACGGGAATCCCTCCGATCTTAAACTCGCGCATGATTTTCTCCGCATCGCGAATCGTAGAGTTAACCGGCAGCGTAACGGGGTCGAAGATCAGGCCGCTCTGGGAGCGCTTTACCCTCCGGACCTGATCGGCTTGCTGTGCGATGGTCATGTTTTTATGGATAAAGCCGAGGCCACCTTCCAGCGCCATGCCGATGGCCATTTCAGCTTCGGTTACGGTATCCATGGCCGCGGAAACGATGGGGATGTTGAGGGTGATGTTGGCCGTTAGAAATGTATTGGTTTGCGTTTCGCGCGGCAATACTTCGCTGTAGGCGGGCACCAACAGTACATCATCGTACGTCAGGGCTTCAAAAATGAATTTGGAGGAGTCGAGGGGCATGGCAAATAATTCAGAACCATTATTTGCCGGGCAAAGGTAAAGCAATTCGCCGTGTCTTCAATATAAATCGGAAAATATGTGTTTCTGCACATCTGCCGACATCGAGGCACGTACCGGACGCGGTGAATCCATTGCTTTATGATATACGCTCCGGGCGCAGGCTGCCATAAGATCGTTTAACCCACCACCCCGCTCAACCATCCCTCTGTTTCGGCTCATGGAATTTTTTCGTATGATTGGTTTTGATTCTGTTCTGCGATGAAAAAAGTGAAAGATGTGGCCACGTATCTGGCTATGCAGCCGCCACCCATACGTGCGCAACTGGCTGCGATCCGCAAGATCGTTTTTCAAATGATTCCCGGTGTAGAGGAAAAAATCGGCTACGGCATGCCCGCCTATGCCTACCACGGAGTGCTACTGTACTTTGCTGCGACGCAGAAGCACATTGGCCTCTACGCGATGCCGGCCGCCATTCGCGCATTCAGCGAAGAGCTGAAGCCGTACGACACCTCAAAAGGGACCATTCGTTTTCCGTTGGGCAAACGCCTGCCAACCCAACTTATCCGCAACATCGTAAAGTTCCGCAAACAGCAGAACGAAGAAAGGGCTGCGGCCCGTTAGCGGCACACTTATTTTT
Organism: Flammeovirgaceae bacterium; assembly: GCA_947457025.1. GTDB lineage: Bacteria > Bacteroidota > Bacteroidia > Cytophagales > Cyclobacteriaceae > ELB16-189. The sequence goes on from CANGUI010000169.1 coordinate 4,803, forward strand.
CGCGTCCCAGCAGATCGAGCATGTATTGATGCAGGTCCGCCACGCGCGCATCTGGCGCTGACAATTTTTTGAGGGCGGCAAAGCCTTTCTTAAAATACGCCGTAATCTTTTTTTCCGTTTCGGTGCGGATGTCGAGTACATCGAAGATGGCCGTTACCGCTTTTACTTTTTCGTCTTTGTCGAACGTGGTGGCGGCGAGCCAGCGCTGCAGTTCGGCAGCCTGGCTGCCGGTGGCTTTTTCGAGTGCGCGGATCAGTAAAAAAGTCTTCTTGTTGGCGATGATATCGCCGCCAACCTGTTTGCCAAACGCTTTCTGATCAGCATACACATCGAGGAGGTCATCTTTCAACTGAAACCCGATGCCGATGTTCCAGCCCATTTCGCGAAGGAGTTTGCGGTCGCGGAGTGGTGCCCCCGCCAGAATGGCGCCCAGTTCGAGGCTGAACCCCA
>CANGUI010000170.1 GCA_947457025.1 Flammeovirgaceae bacterium
ACGGACAACAAAGACAAGGCGGAGTTGCTTGTGGATGTTGCTGCCGATAGCGAAAAAGGCGCTGTTTCTGGGAGCATCTACATCACGTTCATGACCGCCGTGATCAACGTTACGGCGGCCGCAGACAATCGCCGGATATATTCTACCACTCTTGACCGGGTAAAGGGTTTCAGTCTTGACTACGAGCGATCAAGTCAGGAAGCGTACAACAAAGCCCTTGAAACCCTCGAAAAAGAAAAATTACCCGAACTTCTGAATGCCATCCTGCAATAGTTTTGATGCTGGCATAATTGCCGCAACCCCGCCCCCGGGTTGTCAGTTTAAGAATTTGTGGCTTATTATTTGTAAACCTCTATCTTGCAAAACCAAAAATTAGCTTATGAAAATCGTAATCACCCGTTCGTTTGTGGCCATTACCCTGGCTGCGGTTGTATTCGCCGGCTGTAGTAAAAAGGCGGCAGCTCCAAAAGGAGAGACTGAAGTAACCGTGCCTTGTTCCGGCCCAGATTACTTCACGACAAACAAGTTTTTCCGCTCCAATTCCATTGGCGAGAGTTCCGATCAGGTTACCTCAAAGCGCAAGGCTCTTTCTAATGCCCGCAACGAGTTGGCTCAGGCGATCCAGACTACCGTGAAGACGGTAACGGATAACTATGTGAATTCCCGTGAGATGAACAACCGCGAGGAAGTGGAGGAACGCTTTGAAAGTCTGAACCGGGAAGTAGTAGATCAGACGCTTTCGGGTATTCGCACCATTTGCGAAAAATTGATGAAGACGGAGCAGGGTAATTTCAAAACGTACATCGCCATCGAATTGTCAGCCGATGAACTGGTCAGCAAGTACAACGAGCGCCTCTCGAAAGACGAACGCCTGAAAATCGACTACGACTACGAGAAGTTCAAAGAAACATTCGACAAAGAAATGGCGAAAATGGGGAAGGGTAATTAATCAGCGCGTCCAGCACAGTACACCCACCAAAAACGTGGCGAGGCCAAAATCTGGAAATAGCAGCGATTGCCTCCATTCACGATTGGGTTTGGCTACTGGGGAAAATTCCCGCGAGGTATTGCGTAGTTAAAAATTCCGGTAGTATTTAAAAATAAAGGCCGTTTCGTTTTTAGAACGGCCTTTTTGTTTTGGAATCGGGGCCATTTTCGAATTCGCCCTCCGAGCATCCGAGCGCGTGAAGTTCCGCCCCATAACCCGGTTAAAAAACACTAACTTTGCAGTTCGTGAAATTCATCATCTATGTTCGATAGTTTAAGCCTCAAACTCGAGAAAGCCTTTCAGACCCTGAAGGGTCAGGGGCGCATTACAGAAATCAATGTAGCCGGCACTATTAAGGAAATCCGAAAAGCGCTGATTGATGCTGACGTAAACTACAAGGTAGCCAAGGAAGTAACAGATGAAATCCGAAGTAAAGCCATGGGCCAGAATGTGCTCACCGCCATTTCCCCCGGCCAATTGCTGGTAAAAATTACAAATGACGAGCTGACCTGGCTGATGGGGGGCGAAAGTCAGGATATCAGAATTGACGGAAATCCGGCGATTGTGCTGGTTGCCGGTTTGCAGGGCTCCGGTAAGACCACCTTTTCCGGAAAGCTGGCCAACTACCTGAAGCGCCAGGGCCGGCAGGTGTTGTTAACGGCATGTGACATCTATCGTCCGGCAGCTATTGAACAACTCCGCGTACTGGGTCAGCAGATTGGCGTTGATGTGTATGCTGAACCTGAAAGTAAAGATGCAGTAAAAATTTCCCGGAATGCAATTGCTCATGCCCGGACGCATAACCACCGCGTAGTGATTGTAGATACCGCCGGGCGCCTGGCCATCGATGAGCAGATGATGAATGAGATGGCAGCCCTGAAACAGGCACTCCAGCCGTCCGAAACACTATTTGTGGTGGATGCCATGACGGGCCAGGATGCAGTGAATACGGCCAAAGCCTTCAACGACCGCCTCAATTTCGATGGGGTTGTTCTGACAAAGATGGATGGCGATACGCGCGGCGGGGCTGCTCTCTCCATTCGGCGCGTGGTAGAAAAACCGATCAAGTTTATCAGTTCGGGTGAAAAGATGGACGCCATCGACCGCTTCTTTCCTGACCGGATGGCAAGCCGCATCCTCGGCATGGGTGATGTGGTGACATTGGTCGAAAAAGCGCAGCAGGCATTTGATGAGGAAGAAGCCGCCCGGCTGAACAAAAAAATCCGGCGGAATCAATTTGACTTCAATGATTTCCTCGGACAATTAGAGCACATCAAAAAGATGGGCAACATGAAAGACTTACTCGGTATGATCCCGGGCATGGGCAAAGCGATGAAAGATGTGGAGTTCGATGATCAGTCGTTCAAGCCCATAGAGGCGATTATACGGTCAATGACATTGGAGGAACGTGAAAATCCCGAAGTCATCAACCAAAGCCGGAAGATTCGAATTGCCACCGGCAGCGGCACATCGATACAGCAGGTAAATCAGCTACTCAAGCAGTTTGAGGGTATGCGCAAGATGATGAAAACGATGAACAAGATGGGCGGGGGCAAGCGCTCGCTGGCTGCCTTAAACCCCTTCGGACGCTGAATTCACATGGAAAAAAGCACAAATGGCAAACCTTTTGACACCGGCACACGTTTATGATATACGTTTACGGGTTGTACAAAAGAGCGTGTGCCGCGTTCAGAGATGAACTGCGGCACACGTGTTTATATGTATAGAGTATGGAACACAACTTTAACCAATAATAAATGTATGAAACACACCATTTTGACTCTCATGGCAATTTTATGTGTAACCCTGGGTGCGGTTGCACAAGATGACAAATCGAAAAAAATGCCCAGCCCGCCGGCCAAAGCCGAAGGCACAATTGACGGCATAAAAGTAACGATCGACTACCATCAGCCGTCGGCTAAAGGCCGCAAGATCATGGGCGATTTAGTCCCCTTCGCTGAGGTGTGGCGCACAGGTGCAAATGCTACCACTGCCATCGAACTGAGTGCCAATGCTACTGTCGAAGGGCAAAAGCTGGCGAAAGGAAAGTATGGCCTCTATACGATCCCCGGCGAAAAAGAGTGGGTCATCATTTTTAACAAAGACATCAAATGGGGAGCCTATGATTACAACCAGAAAAACGATGTGCTGCGCGTAAATGTGAAGCCCGGCAAGACGGCTGCGTTTGTAGAAACATTCACGATCAAAGTGGATAAGGGCCAGGTAACGCTGGAATGGGAAAACACATCCGTGTCGTTTAAAACTATTAAAGGCTGATTTTCTTGGCTATCCTCAAAAAGCCTCCTGTGCGGGAGGCTTTTTTTTTGTACGTTTATAGCATAGCTGCGACACTATGGAAATTCTGGGGCGCTCCGACCGGGTGGATTTACCCGGACTCGGCCTGACCGACATACAGGCGAAAGTCGACACCGGTGCATATACAAGCAGCTTGCACTGTTCTCGGGCCGAAGTAATCGGGGGTGTGTTGGAATTTATTTTGCTGGATGAAGAGCACCCCGAGTTCACCGGAATGCCTTTTCGGTTTCGGAAGTTTGTGCAGCGTGAGGTGCGAAACTCGTTTGGCGAAGCAGAACTGCGGTACGTCATCAAAACACATGTGCGACTCTTCAATCGCACCATCCGGGCTGAGTTTTCCCTGAGTAACCGAGGCAATCTGAAATTCCCTGTGTTGCTGGGACGGAAGATATTGCGTAACCGGTTTTTAATCGATGTCACGAAAAAAGACCTGGCCTTTCAAGCTAAAAAAAATGCACAACCAACACCATGAATATCGCCATACTCAGCCGGGATGCTAAGTTGTATTCCACCCGTCGCCTCAAAGAGGCGGGAGAAAAACGCGGCCATAAGGTGGAAATTATCGACCACATGAAGTGTGTGCTCGTCATTGAAAAGAAAAATCCGATGGTGTGGTACAACGGCCGCCGCCTCGATTACTTCGATGCGATTATTCCCCGCATTGGTGCATCCGTCACTTTTTACGGAGCAGCTGTTGTGCGCCAGTTCGAGATGATGAAAGTATTTACCGCAGTGGAATCGCAGGCGTTGATCCGTTCACGCGATAAACTTCGCAGTCTGCAGATTCTATCCCGGGCTGGCCTGGGCTTGCCCAAAACCATTTTCATGGACTATTCAAAAGATACGGAGGGGGCCATTGAAGCCGTTGGTGGTGCTCCTGTTGTGATCAAGTTACTGGAGGGAACACAAGGACTCGGGGTGGTGCTGGCCGAAAATAAAAAAGCGGCACAGTCTGTCATTGAGGCCTTCCATGGCGTCAAGGCACGTATCATTGTGCAGGAGTTTATCAAAGAAGCGAAGGGTGCAGACATTCGGGCATTTGTGGTGAATGGGGAAGTGGTGGGGGCAATGAAGCGCCAGGCCCGCGATGGTGAATTTCGTTCTAACCTCCACCGCGGAGGCCATGCCGAAGTAGTGAAACTGGACAAGCACCAAAAACATTCGGCTGTATTCGCGGCCAAAAAAATGGGTTTGGGCGTGGCCGGCGTGGATATGCTGCCTTCCAAGCGTGGCCCCCTGATCTTAGAAGTGAATTCTTCCCCCGGTCTGGAGGGTATTGAAGGCGCTACGAAAGTGGACATCGCTGCGAAGATCATCCAGTACCTCGAGAAACACGCCGGCAAGAACCGGATCCAGAGAGACAAGATAAATGCGTAACCATACTGGCAGCAACCTCGGTCCGGCCATATGTTCACCTGAAATATTTACCTGAGGTAGTCTATGAATAGCGTCATTATTTCCAACGAGGAGATTCGCCCAGGCGAGTTCAAAGAGATATCCATTCGCATCGCACGGCTACCTTCTCATACCCAAATTGAAACACCTGTCTTTGTCTACCGGGCGTTGGAGGATGGCCCCACACTCGCTCTTATGGCCGGTATGCATGGGGATGAAATTAACGGCACCGAGATCGTCAGGCGTGTGCTCGATAATGGGTATCACCACGTGAAGCGCGGGATGGTACTTTGCATGCCCATCATCAACGTCTATGGTTTTCTCAATTATTCACGCGAGGTGCCCGACGGTAAAGACATTAACCGGTCTTTTCCAGGCAGCAAATCCGGTTCGCTCGCGTCTCGCGTAGCCTATCACGTCACCCATGATGTCATCCCGTTCATTGATTACGGCATTGACTTCCATACCGGAGGCGCCATGCGTACCAATTATCCTCAGGTGAGGTGCGTGATGCAGGATACCCGCAACGTAGAACTGGCAGCGG
>CANGUI010000171.1 GCA_947457025.1 Flammeovirgaceae bacterium
GAAGAATTATGTCCTCAACATTGCGCGCGCAAATCAAATCGCAAAGACGGAGGTGGAGCCCCTTTTCGACTCGGCGCACGATCTCGCTATTCCGGATAACCTGAGCAGCGATCAGAAGTTTGAGTTCATGTACAGCCTTGTTCAATTGATGAAGATCGATGAGCGGATGTACAAAGAGGAGATGCAGTTCTGTTCCCGGGTGGCCACCCGACTGGGCTACCAGCCCCAGGCGTTGTTTGAGTTGCTCCTGCATGTGCGTACGGACACCAACGATCTTGATTCGAAGCAAGAACTGCGGAGGTCACTAGAGAAATACCTTAACTAGAACTCGCCCTGATCCTTCGATTTGAGCGAAATTCACACCATTTGAGTACTATTTGAGGTGGAGCAATTGTGCCGGTATGAAGGCATTTCGGGCGAAGCATCCAAAGACACGAACAAACGCCGGTGTACAGGTTATCCTCGGCTGTTGGTTTGATCAAATCAATACCTGAAGAAAATTTAATTTCAAGTAAAGTCAGTTTTTAGATCGCCGCCGTTTTTTCGTTCCAAAAAAATATGTTTCGAAAAATACTGGCAGGCGTACTATTATCCCTTGGGGGGCTAATCGTATATTCTCAATCAAAGACACAAATCGTCAGCGTTTCGGGCACCATCAAGGCATTTCATCCAGGGCCTTGGTTCGCATATGCAAAAATCACCTTTGAAAAAGAACTTGGTCAGTTGGGCGTTGATTATGCATTTTTTCCTGAAGATCGGGGTGAACAGGTCCTTACCCTGTTCAACGTGGGCGACGTGGTAGATCTAACCATGGAAATTCCTTCGAACTTCCGGGACCTGGTGAGCAGCCCCGAGGCAAAAGCGCTGATGCTGTCAGATTTGCTGATGAAACCGGCAATCTCATCAATGGTATGTGGAGCCAGAATGCTGCGTTTCGAGTGGATAACGTTTGAGAAAAAGCCTCATTCACGGTACGCGGTGCACCTGAACAAATACCTCGACTCGACATTTCGGATCGATGGCAGATCGTATTACCGGTTTTCGGATGGGCTAACGGTGATCAGTCGGTTTAACGTAGATCGAGAGTTTAAAAATCTCGCGCTTGGAGTCCCGGTTTCTTTTGCCGGCCTGGAGATTCTAAAAGTACCCGGTGCCGTGTACCCGAGGCAAGATGTTGGTGGATTTGTTTTTTTTAACCGGTTGGTCGTTGCCACTGGCCATTTGGTTTCGATGCTACATAAGCAAAATAGCGTTTGTATCGGGCTGAAAATTCAAACGAATGATGAAGGAGTGGAGCTATTTTTCCCGAGCGATCGCGCCCGAGAGATTCGGGATTTTTTGCTTGTCGGTAAACGGGCTGATTTTTATTATCACGATTTTGGTGTGACCTCCCGTTTTGATCGACCTCCTCTGCATGCAATTGTTCGGGGCAGGGACACCTTGAAAATCGAAGATTTTTTCCATGGTGGCCCTGACGTTGATCATAACTTTACGCCATTTGAGGGGGGCGGTAAGATAACGGGATTAAATCTGAACGATAAGGGCAGACTGATCGGGTTGGTCATGAACAATCAGGTTTATGTCGATATTGATAACACGGCCGAACTTTTGGTGGGAAAGCTGCTGCGGCGGGGACTACAAATTCGGGTTAGGGGTGATGAGCGGGTCAAAAAAGATGGCGAAATTTATCGCGATCCGTTTCGGATCGTTTCCCCTAAAGCTTTTGAGATTGAGGGTAAAACTTTTTTAGTTAGAAATTAACGCCCGCATGGCACGTATCCTGATTGTCGAAGACGAACCGAAATTGCGCCAACATGTGGCGCAGGCGCTCGTGGCAGAAGGTTTTGTCGTTTCGGTACACGAAAGCGGCGCCTCCGCACTGGAGACCTTGGCCGAACATTCCTTTGATCTGGTATTGCTGGATCTGATGTTGCCCGGGCAAAACGGGTGGCAGGTGCTCGATAACATGAAAACATTCGGGCTTGATTCATCCGTGCTGGTGATGAGTGCAATTAGTGATACCGCCCACGTGATCGAGGCTCTTAACCGGGGGGCGGTTGACTATCTGCGTAAACCCTTCGAAATTGGCGAATTGGTAGCGCGGGTTCGGGCCGCGCTGCGGAAAAATAGTCCGCAGCAGGCGCTGCACTATCTTGTAGGCGACCTTGAAATCGACCTGATGCAACGTAAGGTGGTATTCCAGGGAACCGAAGTAATCCTCACGAAACGGGAATTCATGATTTTGGAGTTACTTGTCGCCAACTGCAACCGGATTGTATCAAAAGCGCTCATAGCGGAGAAGGTCTGGGAAGTAAATTTTGACATGGGCAGCAATGTCATCGAAGTTCACATGTCGCAATTGCGCAAGAAACTCAACAATCAGGTCATTACCACCCGGGTGGGCATGGGGTACTGTATCGAGGGTAAACTGGTTACCCGCTGATCATGAGCATCCGCCTCAAAACGGCAAGTGTATTCTTCTTTGTCTTTGTGGCAATTCTGTTGCCCGTTAACGTAATTGTTTTCAACCGGTTGCAACTCACCCTGGAGCAAGCCAGTCAGCGAGAAATGCATGTTGAAGCTCAAAAGTTATTGGGCCAATTTAAGACTGATCCGGTTGTCATTCCTGCACCGGCGCCAGGGTATGCCTTTCGGCTGTCTGAAGTGTTGGGGGAACTGGAGGTTGACCTGCACGCCACGACAAACTTCCCCGAATGGGCCGCATTACCCGTTCCGGAAACGTATTCCCGCCAGGACTCGCTGGAGATTTTCCGGCTGAAACTCCGCGACGAACGTGGCGCATTCAATTTCATTCTTGTTCGATCAGCCAATCGGCTGCGCGATGAATTGGCAACACTCAAGAATTACCTCTTTCTTTCGCTGGCCTTATCGGTATTGCTTTCCGGATCAGTGATTTACCTGATCACCGGCTACCTGCTGAAGCCGGTGGCAGATATCGCGCGGGTTGCCATAGACATTGATCTGTCGAAAAGTAACAAACGCGTTCAGGTTCCGTCTGCCCATGACGAAACCAGGCAACTGGCTGAGGCCATCAACTCCATGCTTTCCCGGATTGAGCAGGACGCGAAAAACCAAACTTATTTTTTTGCTGCTGCTGCGCATGAATTGAAGACTCCGCTCGCGGTAATGAAGGCGGAGCTAACGGTTCATCCACTCAACCACGAGAGTCTGAGGCACGAATTGCAACGCCTCGAAAATACGGTGGAAGATTTTACCATTCTGGCACTCCTCAAATCGGAGAAGTTGCAGTTGCGGCCCGAGGCCTTGCCTTTTGATGAATTGATCTACGCCGCTTTGAGAAAGGTACGATTTGCCAGTGAGTCTAAAAACACGTTAATCCAGGTGAGGATTCCGGAGGTGGATTTGCCCCGGATACTGGCGGATGCTATCAAGATGGAGGCGGTACTGATTAATCTCATGGAGAACGCCATCCGGCATTCGGTGGGCGGAGCCGCAGTAAACATTGCCGTTGCCTTGACGCCGGAGGGCCTGGTCTGTGTCATTTCAAATCCGGTGGGCATGGAAATTACCAACCCAAACACCTTTCGCAGGGAATTCACCAAATCCGATGCATTTGCACCCGGCATGGGTATGGGGCTCTGGATTTGCGATCGGATTCTTGCCCTGCATGGGTTTGCGTTTGACCTCGCCTGCGCGTCGGGTCACTTCACGGCTACCATCAGCATACCCGCGAACGATTTACGCAGTTGATGGGCCCGTTGGGCAGGCGGAAATGATCGCCTCCGCTGGCGAAAAAATCCCTACTTTTGCACCGCCAAAACAGGCTAACGCGTACATGAAGGGCATGGAGAACATTCGGAATTTTTGCATCATCGCACACATCGACCACGGCAAAAGCACCCTGGCCGACCGGCTGCTGGAGTTCACCGGAACGCTATCCCAGCGCCAGATGCAGGCTCAGGTGCTCGATAATATGGACCTGGAGCGCGAAAAGGGCATCACGATCAAGGCCCATGCCATCCAAATGAATTATAAGGTGGACGGTCGGGTGTATGTACTGAACCTGATCGACACCCCCGGCCACGTGGACTTCTCGTATGAAGTGAGCCGCTCCATCGCGGCTTGCGAGGGCGCCCTGCTGATTGTTGATGCCAGCCAGGGTATTGAAGCGCAGACCATTTCTAACCTGTACCTGGCCCTCGAGCATAACCTGGAAATCATTCCCGTGCTGAACAAAATCGACCTGCCACATGCCATGCCCGAAGAGGTGACCGATGAAGTGGTTGACCTGACTGGCTGCAAGCGCGAAGACGTCATCCGCGCCAGCGCCAAAGAAGGTATAGGCATTGAAGACATTCTTAAAGCGGTTGTACACCGCATTCCCCCACCCAAGGGCGACCCCGCTGCTCCGCTGCAGGCGATGATCTTTGATTCCGTTTTCAACTCGTTCCGTGGTATCGAGGTGTATTTCCGCGTATTTAACGGTTCCATAAAAAAAGGCGAGAAAGTAAAATTCGTCAGCACAGGCCAGCAATATGAAGCCGATGAAATCGGTGTGCTGAAACTGGAAAAGCAGCCCAAAGAAGAAATCAGCGCGGGCAATGTGGGGTATCTCATCTCCGGCATAAAAGTGGCCAGCGAAGTGAAAGTGGGCGATACCATTACCCATCCTGACCGGCCGGGAGAAGCCATTCACGGCTTTGAGAATGTCAAACCGATGGTCTTTGCCGGCATCTACCCGGTAGAAACCAGCGAGTTCGAAGAACTGCGCGCTTCCATGGAAAAACTGCAGCTAAACGATGCCTCCCTCGTGTGGGAGCCGGAAACCTCCGCGGCCCTCGGCTTCGGGTTCCGCTGCGGCTTCCTTGGCATGCTACACATGGAAATCATCCAGGAACGGCTTGAGCGGGAGTTCAACATGACGGTGATCACCACGGTGCCTTCGGTGCAGTTTACGGCTTTCTTGACGAATGGCGAGGTGTTGAACATCCAGGCACCGTCCGACATGCCCGATCCTACCAAAACCGAACGCATTGAAGAGCCGTTTATCCGTGCGCAGATCATCTCGAAATCCGAGTACATCGGTGCGATCATTAAACTCTGCATGGATAAGCGCGGTATTATCATCAATCAGCATTACCTCACCACCGACCGCGTTGAGCTAACCTTTGAGATGCCGCTTGCTGAGATCGTTTTTGACTTCTTCGATAAACTGAAAGCCATCTCACGGGGCTATGCTTCCCTTGATTACCACC
>CANGUI010000172.1 GCA_947457025.1 Flammeovirgaceae bacterium
TAGTACACCACTTCATCCGCAACCGGATTATGCTGCAGATAATCCGGTTTCTGCTTCGCAAAGTGAGGTGAAAAAAATAACTCAGGATGGTTTCCATCTTGCCAGACTTTGTATCCGCTTACCCGTCAGAGATTATCTGCCACCTCACTGAATAAATAGAATATCGACTCCTTCCGGCTTTCGTTCATTCGTTCTATCATTTTAACCAACTCGTTAAACGTGAACTTTTTAAAGTCGCGCATGATGTTTGGCAATGGTTCTTTGCTTGTTGAAAGAATCATTTGGCGGTGACCTGGCATTAGACACCATGCAGGAATACCCAAGCTCTTTTTTTTTGGCAGTGCTGCAGCGATTGAATAACTACATGTTTAAGTCCCCAGTGTGTGAACGGGTCCACCCAGTCTAGAGTAACCATTGTCGCAAAATAAATTGCTTCAGGGTCTCTGAACTTCGAACTCATACTTTTTAGACAAGATAGAAATTCAGGCTCATTGATTTAAACAATTCAAAGCACGCGTTGCAAACGCGCGCTAACGGGGGCAAGGTGTGGTCCCGGCACACGAAAATGCAGCAGGATTTTTCCTGATTTCGGGCCCTGCTCGGTAGTCTCTACTCCGATGGCCGATGGATTTGCGAGCTTACGCGCTGATATTCAATTTTCGTAATCCGCCACACAAATGAGCGCGCCGGGGTTTTTACTACAACCTCATCGCCCACCTGCTTTTTCAGCAACGCCAGAGCCATGGGGGAATCCATCGAGATGTAGTCTTTTGCGCCAATCAACTCCTCGCTGCCCACAAGGCGGAAGCGATTTTTTATGCCCTTATCATTTGCGATCTCAACCCAGGCACCAAACATCACCTTACCCTCCTGATGGGGGGAGTAGTGCACCACTTTCAGGTTATCGATGCATTTGCGTAAATACAGAATGCGCCGGTCGATCTCGCGCAATCGTTTTTTGTTGTAGTGGTAGTCGGCATTCTCGGAGCGATCACCCAGGCTCGCAGCCCAGGCAACTTTCTGGGTGGTATCGGGCCGTTCCACACGCCACAGGTGGTCGAGTTCAGCTTTCAGTTTGTCGAGCCCTTCCGGGGTAATGAGCAGCGTTTTCATTTTACATGGCTGGATAAAAGTACCTGGTAATGATAAAAGCAAAGAAAAGAAATTCAGCTGAAATGACTCGGGGCGCCTTTCTCGCTTCTGCTTGCTGCTTCCCCTACCCAGTTTCAATCAAACCATGCTAAAAAATCAACTTGCGCCTCCGGGCGGGTAAACGCTCTAAGCCTCTCGCGAATTCCGGCTCTGTTCAATTTGAAATAACTCAATCCACATGCCTTTAGTTGGTTGAGATGTTCAGTCGTTGCTGGATTAGTTCCTGCCAGTTGGGTTTTTTTAGACCGACTGTTTTTTCGCTTTCCCGCCCGTTCAGTCTATTTTTACGCCCATGAATCTGGTGTTATTCGATGAGCCCACCGTGCGGCAGGATTTGCTGCCGTTTACCTTTACGCGCCCCGTGGCGGGCCTGCGGGTGGGCATTCTTACCATCGCGGAAAAATGGCAGCGGTACTTGGGTTTAACGCCATCGTTTGATGCCCCGGAATACCTTCAAAAGAAATTTCCGCTAACAGTCTCTACCGATAACCTCTGGATTCACGGTGCACTTTGCCCCCACCCGGCTTTGGTGGCGCGCATCCAAACGCTGAAACCCGGTGAGGGCTTGCGGCAAGGCGCAACTTTGCTGGCCTTGCGTACCCCGGAAGACAAAGTGCCCGAGGTGATCTCCGGCCCAATGTATGAATATACCGAGCCTGTAACGCTTATCGATCAGGTTTGGAAAATCTTCAAACTTAACGGCGAGGAAATCCGATCCGATTATGCGTTGATTACCAAAGGCCGAGCGGGTGCACCCATTACCGATGAGCACACGCGCGTGTATCACCGCGAACGGATATTCCTGGAAGAAGGCGTCACGATCCGTGCGGCAATATTAAATGCCGAAAACGGACCGATCTACCTCGGAAAAAATTCCATTGTTCAGGAAGGCGCCATCATTCGCGGGCCATTTGCCATGGGTGAGAGCTCTCACATCAACATGGGCGCGAAAATCCGGGGCGATGTGAGCCTGGGCCCCTCCTGCAAGGTGGGGGGCGAAGTCAGTAACTCCATTTTCATCGGCTACAGCAACAAAGCGCACGATGGCTTTTTGGGCAACTCGGTGATTGGGGAGTGGTGTAACTTCGGGGCCGACTCCAACACCAGCAACCTGAAAAACAACTACGAAAACATCAAGATCTGGAGTTACCGCAAAGGCGGATTTGCAGACACCGGACTGATGTTTTGCGGCCTGATGATGGGCGACCACAGCAAATGTGGCATTAACACGATGTTTAATACCGGCACGGTGATGGGCGTGAGCGCGAATATTTTCGGGGCCGGATTTCCGCGTACATTTATTCCCTCTTTTGCCTGGGGTGGTGCCGCGGGTTATTCGACCTTCCAGTTCGAAAAAGTAGTGGCCTCCTGCACGAAAGCGATGGAACGCAGAAACAAGTCGTTTGACGACAGCGAACGCGGCATTCTGGAACACCTCTTCCACGCCCAGGCCCACGAACGCGTGTGGGAAAAGAAATAATTGGCTATGCTCTTTCAATCGATACCGGGCCTGGTGGCCGTAAAGGAAAAACTGATCCGCTCGGTGCAGGCCGGCAAAATTCCTCATGCCCAGTTGTTTATGGGTAAGGAAGGTGCACTTACATTGCCGTTGGCACTCGCCTACGCCACGTACATCCATTGCCAAAACAGGAAGGAAGCCGATGCCTGTGGTACGTGTGCTGCCTGTTCCAAAAATCTGAAATACATTCACCCCGACACTTCCTTTGTTTTTCCGGTTGGCAACGTGAAAGGTGATAAGGACGAGGAGCGCTTTCGGGCAGACATGCTGAAAAACTGGCGCGCGTTTCTGTTGGAGCAGCCTTTCGGTACACGCAATGACTGGAGCCACTTCTACGGAGGCGAAGACAAGCAGGCGCTGATTTCGCGTGATGAGAGTCGCGAAATAATCCGGGCGCTTTCGCTGAAGCCTTTTGAAAGTGCCTGTAAAGTGATGATCATCTGGCAACCGGAAACAATGCACACTACCGCTGCTAACGGCATCCTGAAGATTCTGGAAGAGCCGCCGCCCAACACGTTTTTTATTCTGGTATCCAACTCGGCTGAGCACCTGCTGCCCACAATCGTCTCGCGGACGCAGCGCACGCAAGTGCCGATGTTAGAAGATGACGCGCTGGAGCGCTTTCTGCGCAATCACGTCCCCGCCGGTGCCAACCGGATTGCGGAAGTAGTGCGCATGGCGGACGGCGATCTTGCACTGGCCCGAGAGTTGATGGAAACCGAACAAGATGAACACCACGAGCAATTTGTATCCTGGATGCGTGCCTGCTTCGGACTGAAATTTGATCAGCTTGTACCTCTGGCTGAAACGTTTCACGACCTGGACCGGCTGCAGCAGCGTACCTGGTTAACCTATTCCCTGGCCATGATGCGCGAAGCCCTGTTACACCTGGGTGGTGCGTCCGGCATACAACGGGTAACGGGCATTGAACTAAGTTTCATCCAGAATTTTAGCCGCCAGCTTACTGTAGCGCGCATCGAAAAAATCCAGCTCCAGCTTGGCGACGCCATTTACTTTTTAGAACGAAACGGCAGTGCCAAAATGATCTTTCTGGATTTGTCCATTCAAATCGGCCAGATCTTCAGAAGCTGATTTCTTCTGCGGCCAAAAAAACGTTTCGCCCCACCGGGGAAGTTTTTATTTTTGCGCGCCGGATTTAACCAAACTCAGTATGACTGTTCGTTTTGTTCTCGTGATTTTGGCGGCTGCCTGCCTCATGCTGGCCAGCGGCTGCGCCCAATCGAAAAAAGACTACGTGGTCACCATCAAAACCAGCTATGGGGATATGGTGGCGATTTTGTACGATGAAACTCCGAAGCATAAGGAAAATTTCATCAAGCTGGCTAAAGAAAAGTTCTACGACAGCCTACTCTTCCACCGGGTGATCTCCGGGTTTATGATTCAGGGAGGAGACCCCGACTCAAAGAAAGCCGTGGCCGGGCAGCCGCTGGGCAGTGGAGGGCCAGGCTATACCATTGATGCCGAAATCCAAAACCAGTACTTTCATGAAAAAGGGGCACTCTCAGCCGCCCGTCTGGGCGACAATGTAAATCCCACAAAAGCATCCAGCGGCAGCCAGTTCTACATCGTGCAGGGCACGGTTATTCCGAAGCAAAATATCGAGGAGCTGAGAATTGATCAGGGTAAATTTAATACGGCATTTCGTCAATGGCTCACCAACCCGGCAAACAAACCCACCATCGATACGCTGAACACGATCTACATGAGTGGCGACATGGCCGGATATCAGCAGCGGTTATTTGCACTCGTACCCCGTATTGAAAAAGAGACCGGAACGAGTGTTACAAAATCGTTGCCCCAGGCGAAAATAGACGCCTACACCACCGCGGGTGGTGCTCCGCATCTTGATGGCGAGTATACGGTATTTGGAAAAGTAATCAAAGGTCTTGATGTGATCGATCGCATCGCTGCGGTGACTAAAGACGGGAGTGATCGCCCGCTGGAAGATGTGCGGATGACGGTAACGGTCGAAGAACTCCCGCGCAAAAAGATTACAGCTACGTATGGATATCAATACCCGGCTGAAAAATAGATGCGCATTCTGGTAACCGGGGCGAATGGCCTGTTGGGCCAGAAGCTGGTAAACCGATTGATGTCGGATCCGGCTATTGAAGTGGTGGCTACGGCCCGCAAGCCAATGGCCCTGTTACTGCACCGCGGTTTCTTCGTAACCCTCGATATCTGCAACGCCGCACACGTCAAAGACACACTCCTGCTTTTCCGGCCCGATGTGGTGATCAATACCGCTGCCATGACGCAGGTAGATCAGTGCGAAACTGACCGCGATGCCTGTTGGCGGACAAATGTTGAGGCCGTAAGGTATCTGGCGGAAGCGTGCCAACGTGTGAGCGCCCATCTCGTTCACGTCTCCACCGATTTTGTTTTTGATGGCACTCATGGGCCACTAGACGAGACGGCACACCCGCACCCGGTGAACTTCTACGGCGAAAGTAAATTGGCGGGCGAGTTGATTGTACAACAGAGCGGA
>CANGUI010000173.1 GCA_947457025.1 Flammeovirgaceae bacterium
ATAAAATTCGAGTTCCTTAACCTGGTTTTTGAGCATGAGTTCTTTCGGAGACTCAAAGTAATTACTGAACAGGATGAGGAGCCCTACAGCCAAGCCCAGAGTCAAGGAAAGAATCCCCAGGAAGTTCAGCACGATATCGGTTTTGGATGTTTTTACCCGCTCATACTTGCAGGTCTCCGTATCGTAATAGTATCTGATTTTTGCCATCCTGCTTTTTTAGTCGAATTTCAGGGTCCTTAAATCAAAGAACGGCAAAGATAAGTATTTCGCTTCAAATTTCTTAGCCTGCAATCGGGTGCGCCATGTTCCCCGGGCATGCCGGCCGTTTTGCGGGCTAATGGCCCGCGATGACATACTTTGAAAAAATGGTGCCTGAAACCCGGTACGGAAGTTCGTTCTGCCGATTTGATGCAATCCAACTACCCCTTTTCCGGGCGGAATGCTTGCATCACCTGCTCCCGGCACTCCAGGTGTGGACCGCCAAGTAAGTCAACACAATAGGGAATCGCAGGGAAAACTACTTCCAGACATTGCCGTATTGCGCGCGGACGTCCCGGAAGGTTAACAATCAGCGTTCGGTTTCGGATGCCGGCGGTCTGGCGAGACAAAATCGCGGTAGGCACGTACTTCAGGCTCGCCGCCCGCATCTGTTCACCGAAGCCGGGCAACATCTTATTGCAAACTGCTGCAGTAGCCTCGGGGGTAACATCCCGAGGCGCCGGCCCCGTGCCGCCGGAGGTGATGATCAGGCAACACTCTTTTTCATCGGCCATCGCCTTAAGCGTTTCCTCGATCATCGGTTGTTCATCCGGCACTACTGCATATTCTTTTTCCCACGAACTGACCAAATACTCGTTTAGTAACTCGACAATCGCCTTTCCGGGAATGTCTTCGTAAATTCCCTGACTGGCTCTGTCCGACACATTAATTATTCCAATGCGGATGATGCTTTTATTCATGATGTTTGGGGAGAAGTAATGAACTGTCGCCGTAACTTAAAAAACGATAGGCGTGGTCGAGGGCTGCCTGGTACACACGCTTCCAGTCCGGGCCAATGAAGGCGGCCACGAGCAGCATCAGCGTGGAGCCCGGCTGATGGAAGTTGGTGATCAGCCCATCGCACAGGCGAAAGCGATAGCCCGGAAAAAGATAGATGGATGTCAGCCCCAGTAACTTATCCTGGCCGTGCGCATCCAGGTTGTGCATAATCCGCTGGAGCGAATCCTCGCGGCTCACGTGCTGCAAGGGTGTTTCGTACGGATATAATTTCGGAATGTAGAACTCGGCATCAGGTTGCTCGTGCAACCGAACGCCAAACCAATAGAGGCTCTCGAGCGTGCGCATGGATGTGGTGCCGACCGCCACTGTGTGTTTTGCGTTCAGGAGTGCTTCAATAGATTGGCGGCTCACTACCACTTGCTCAGCATGCATGTCGTGCTCTACGGCATTACTGACTTTTACGGGTTGAAAAGTGCCTGCGCTTACGTGCAGGGTAACGAACTCCTGCCGAATGTTTCGTTCGTTGAGTCGGTGTAACACCCGCTCCGTAAAATGCAGGCCGGCAGTGGGGGCGGCTACGGCACCTGCCCAGCGGGCATATATTGTTTGGTAGCGCTTGCGGTCTTCTTGTTGCGCGGTGCGCCGGATGTAGGGCGGCAGTGGTGTTAGGCCCGCATCCTGCACCATTTCGGCAAAGGTTTTTTCCGCGGGCTCCCAGGCAAGCTCTACGTGGCCGGCGGCGCGGTCTGCCAGGCGGGCGCGTAAGATGCCGCCGGATGTGGACTTCGTCAGTTCCGTTTGCTCCGACCAGCGCTTCAGGTTGCCGACCGCACATTGCCATATTGCCCGGCCTTTGGCCTCCATCGCCAACGCCATCACGGTAGATGGGGCAACCGGTTGCAGCAGGAGCAACTCGATGATGGCGCCCGTCGGTTTTTCAAAATGAATCCGGGCCGGAATCACTTTGGTGTTGTTGAACACGAGCAGTGTATCAGCAGGGAGCAGCTCCGGCAAGTCGGAAAATGTGCGGTGGTTAATCGTACCACCGGTGTAGTGCAGCAAGTTGGCCTGGTCGCGCTCGGCCAGCGGGAAGGCAGCAATCCGCTCGGGCGGGAGTGTGTAGGTGTATTCGTTGATGTCGATGGATTGCATCCGGCAAAGATAGGATGCGTTTCGTTATTTGATATGATCCGTTGCATCTTCGCCCGCATGTCGTGGCAAGCTGATTTTTTCTCGCGCACGTTTGATTTCCGATTCGAGGCCCGCACCTCGCGCGGTGCGATGACACAGAAACAACAGGAACCGTTGTTAGAGAGTCACCACAGGCTCTTTTTTTGTTCTCAATTGGAGAAAGGTTGAAGTGATGGAAACAGATTTTTTGGGACGCACGCATGTCATCTCACTTTCCGGAAGCGGCCCGCTGGTGGGAATACCCAAAAAAAATACAAGTATTTCTTGCATCTACTAAAATGACAATCTATTTCTATCCTGTTGCTGGTTTCTTTTTGCGCAAAATAGCAGTGGCACACTAGGAGTTTTTGTTTAACAACATTAAACATTTTAAATCATGAGAAAATTTAATTTCTTAAGGAGGGCGTGGTATGCCCTGATGCTTTTCTTCCCTTTTTCGTGTGAGCCTCCCGCGGTGGGGGGATGAAATCTCTCCATTCCAAGACGTTGTAACCGTTGCCAACAACACGGTTTCGTTTAAGTCGATACAGGCGTATCGAAATCTGATCGATAACGGCACAGACGAAACCCGCGCAGAGTTAGTGAAGTTTGTAAACGATGTGAATGGATTTCGTTCATTGAAAGAGCAGGTAACAGCTGAAGCTGCCAGCGGCAAAACCAAAGAGCAGGAAATTGTTGCTGACGATGATTTCCTGACCTTGTTGCTGAACCAAAATGGTGTAATACGGCTCGGTGAGTACTATTTTAAAGTTGACTTCAACAACGAGAAGGTACTTGTTGCGCGAGAACAGGGTGACCTGTTGAACAGTCAGTCTAAGTCAGTGATGTCGTTTTCAACGTCAGATGATGTGCTCACGCTACTTGAAGCGGGTTATACCTCGAGCCCTGAAGAGAATTCGGGCGGAAGAACGGAATTCCTTTGTGGGGGTGGATGTGCATCTTATGATTTGGGGACAGACTACCTTCAGGACCCGAATCAACGCCTTTGGAACAAGATAACCACTAGACAACGTTATGTGAAGGCAGGAATATAATTCGAACTCTCTCACCACTGTTATACTTACTTTTTCCAGAAGCCTTCGAATCGGGTTACATACACCCCCCTCACAACCTATTCTCGGAAATTCGTCATGAATTGTGGGCGTCAGGATCGGCACGAAAGCAGGACTAACTTCCCGATGCCTTTCGCGGGTGAAACCAAGAATTATCATACACAGGGAGACGTGTATTGGAATTGGAAACAGGTTATTCATTCGGGTACCGAGGGGCTAAGAAAGATTTATTTGGACGCTAATTATACGGTAGCTGGATACAATCCTAATCGCCCGGGCGCATTGCTGAATTGTCGCTACTAATGTTTTTTTAAGTTTAGTTTTTTTGAATGAAAAGGCGGGCGGTCACAAGATTCGTCTTGTGATTGCCCGCTTTCTAATTTTTTTGCATGAATTTCAGACATATGAGAATGTACCATACAATCTTACTTTTCTTTATCTGTTTGCACCTGCACGCACAATTTCAACAATTTCGAAGGGTTCAATCCCTGGAGGTTTTCGTAGGCAGTAACGTAACCCGAATATTGACTACCCCAACGGGGCCTTACCAGGTTGAAAAGAGTTTGGTGCCCGGCCTAGGCTGGCAAGCGGGTGCGGTAGCGCACCTCGGTAAGGCGAACTCGAAATTGCGAATGAGAATCGGATTAATAGCGATTTACCGACATTATCACGACCATTTTTTATTTTTTCAAGATTTGGATGCAGGCGGTTATTGGATCACAAGGAGTAAACAAAATCACTATCATGATTTGGAGTTGCCCATCTTGTTTACGCGCGAGTTTTCGCTATCTCGCGCTGTGAAGATTTGCCCAACAATCGGTGTTGTGCCCGCGTGGCGGCTACGCGAACTTTATAAATTGAGAACAGAAGGGTTGTTTGCAGACGGAACACAACTTGTGGATCAGCTTACTTTCCGTTCGCGCTTCAATCATAAAGGACCATTTAACCGGTTCAATTTTTATGCCAGCTTCCAGTGGCAACACACGTATGAAAGCGGCAGAACGTTAATTGTAGAACCGAGTTTTAGATTTAACATTCAACCTTTTTTTGAAGGTTCAGGCCTAGTGGGCCCGGAAGATGAAACGATTAGTTTTGGGTTAAATGTGGGTGTGTTGTTGAATAGAAAATTGAAACCGCAAGAGCTGTGATTGACGAGTTTTGTTTCGTTCCAGCATTTGGCGGCTAAAAATCTGACAGGTCTTCATCGCGAAAGAAAAAATGACCTGTCAGATTTTTTTGATCTTACTGATATTTGAAATAAAACGTAATTCAAACCAAGTTGGAACAGGTATACAGGCGGATGAAGCGAATTTTGGTTCTGGTAGTCGGGTTAGTTTTTGCTATCCCAGCCTTTGCCCAAAAATGGTCGCTCGACTTCCAACTCGGCACGTTCAGTACGCTCAACTACGTTACTGAAAAGTATGGGCAGTCGTCTCTCTTTCGCACCATGCCAAACGCCTCGCTTGGGGCAACGCTGGGTGTTGGCTATCGCGTGGCGCCGGGGTATGTGGTGGCCGTGAACTACTCGCTATTTCCCTCCATGTTAAAGTATTCGTACAGCATCGATATTGTGCGCGGTGTGAGGCCAGTCGGGTTTGGTTATGCACGCGGAATCGGGATGCGGGAGTTGGCGCTCATCCTTGAAAGACGAAAACGCATCCTGCCGGACAAAAAATGGGATTTCTCATGGATTATTCGGGGCGGTATTTCATACAACTTTTTACCTCCGGTAAATCGCGTGGATTATGGACAACCCAAAACACAAACTGGTCTTCCGAATACTCCCGATCAGCCAGACAGCACTACCACTATCATTGAGCGGCCTCACGTGGTTGGTTTGAAATTAGGCACTGGTATCGGCTTAAAGCCGAAAGCCGACGGCCGATTTACCTATGGATTGATTTTCGACTC
>CANGUI010000174.1 GCA_947457025.1 Flammeovirgaceae bacterium
CATTACCTGCTTCTTCACTTTCTTATTGACCTTGACCGGGAAAACCTGCTCCAAACGCGCCAGCCACTGCTTTTCGAGCTGATCCTGATACTCGGAAATCACCTGCGCCTTTACTTCCGAAAAAGACTTAATCCCCGGAGGGAGTAAACTCTCCACCTCAACCAGATAAAAAATCCCTTCCGCTTCAGCTTCATGCAATCCGGTGGCCCAGCTGACTTTATCCACACCCGGATTTTCGCCCCGACTGTAGGCCCGAATTGAGCCAAAGGATTTCAACTTCCGGATATCTTCGGGTTGCAGCGTGTCGCCTTTCTGGATTTTGGATTTGATTTCGTTCAAAATAGTTTTAGACGTGGCAGCAATTACGCGGGCTTTCACTCGCTCGCCCGCCTGAAACTGAGACTTATGGGCTTCGTAATACTGTAACTGCCCAACCGTATCGGCCGACGCTTTATTCCAGATCTCTTTTTCCATCACACTGAACATCAGCATGCCCTCCCGGTATTCGGCAATCAGATTGCGGTATTCTTCATTTGAGGTCAGCAGGCGGCGGTCTTCCTCTTCGTTTATTTCTTCCTCTACAAACTGATCATACAGTTGCTGAAAATACTCCCGGGGTGCGAGAGCGGCAGGCATCTGATTTCTCCGGATGTACATCATCAAACGCTCAGCTGGCAGCGCGCGCCCCGCAAGTGTCGCCACCGCTTCGGTTCGCCAGGGTACATTGGCAACCATTTTCCAATTGCCGTTCGTGAGTGTGGTGTCCATCCGGGAGCGCAGGCTGTCGAGCACTGTGTTATGCTCTATGAAGCCGTACTCGCGCTTGCGTTTTTCAAGCGTGCGTGACTTCGAGACCTGAAAGCGTTCATCGCGGCTTACCCGCCGCCGCAGAGAGGATTCCAACTCCGTAAACGGCGGAAGAGAAATTCGCTTTTCCAACCTTACCAAATGCCAACCGATACCAGACGAAAACGGATCAGATACCTCTCCAGGTGTTTGCAAGGAAAATGCAGTGGCCTCAAACTCGGGCACTGAGGCGAGGGCCCCCACACCGAAAGGTCGCAGGCGACCGCCATTTTCTCGTGTGGCGGCATCCTCAGAATATTCTTTACAAAGTTCATCCCAGGGTCGCCCCTTTTTCAGCTGCTCCGCTACGTCAAACGCTTTGTTCCGAACGCCCAATTCAGTGCCGCGCAGCAGGATATGCGAAACTTCAACCTCGCCCCGGGCCGGCTGACGATTGTGCAACTTGATAATGTGGTATCCAAAACGGGTGCGAACCGGTTCCGAAACCTCGCCAGGTTGCAATTTGTAGGCCGCGTCTTCAAACGGAAAAACCATCTGCATGGCTGTAAAATAGCCGAGGTTACCTCCATTAGCAGCTGCGGAGGGATCTTCGGATGTTTCGCGGGCAAGTGTCGCAAAATCTTCACCCTTCCCGATACGCTCCTGGATGGCGCGAATCCGGGTGTACGCCCGCAGGGTATCAGCGGGCGGAGCATCCGGGGATACCACAACCAATATGTGAGAGGCATTTACCTCTTCCTGCAGGCGCTGATAGGTTTCGCGGGTAATCCTTTCGAGATCATCGGGCGTTGCCCGGAAAGGCTTGCGCAACTCTTCCCGGTAGGTGTCGTATTCTTTTCGAAAAGACTGGGTGGTATCAAGTCCTTGCCGATAGGCTTCCCGTACCTTCAACTTGAACCGGATGTATAACTTCAGGTATTCTTCGATCGAAGCTGGCGTGATCTCTGCTCCCTTGGGCTGATTGTTCTTGCCATATAAGTAGATAAACTCACCAGCCGCCACGGGCTGCCCGGCTACCGTGAACAAAACGGGGTCTTTGTCGGCAGAGGGTTGCCCCCACCCCGGCAAGCACCCGAAGGCCACCCATCCAAAAAAAAGCACAGACATCCTCATACTACCATCGTAAAGCGTGCAAAAATAAGGTGCTGATCCGTGGATACCAACCTGCCATGGTGGGGCTGGATGGCGACCCTACCGGCTAGGATGTAGAAAAAAAGCGTGCCTCTTATCCGAATACTACCACTTCCTGGTCGCGTGGGTTTTGCAAGAATGAATTGATCAGGTTTTGCACCATACGGTTTTCGCGACTGGTTTTAATGTAGCCACGGGCGCTTTCGAAATCGGTAACTTGGGCGTCGTAACGGTAAAATCCATAGCCCAGAAAAACCCCGTTTTCAATGAGCACGAGCGAGCGTTCCTCCGCCTGGCGGCCACGCCCGATCAGCGCAAGGGTTTCGCCAGCCTCCAAGACCGAATCCACCAGCCCCTGGGCACGACAATTATATATCTGTACAGTCTCAACCCCAAGGCATGCACCCCGGCATGTGCCCGACTGGTGACTGAAACAAAGGCCTCTGGCGATCTGCAGGCCACTTAGTTTTGGACACAAATCAAATTCGCGGGCCTTTTCCCAGAGAAAGTTCCAGGCATCTCCCTTGCTGGAAAAGGTAATCAACGGTTTTGCCCCTCGTTGCACAGTATTTACACAGAATCGCAAATAGCCATTACGGTCCTGGTAGTCATATATCCCCCATTCCTCAGTCTTGTATTTTTGTGCCTGATTATACCGTGGCCATAGGCGTCGAATCTCCTGCGCTTCCAAAATCAGGGCGATCAACTCATTGCCAGTAAGTTCGTAGCTAATGCGGTGGATTTCATTGCGAATGTTCGAACGGCTCCATTCGCGGGCCTCTCCGGCAAAGTGTCCGGCTATTCGCTTTCTGATGTTGATGGCTTTGCCTACATAAATCACCTGCCCCTGGGCATTGTGAAAGTAGTAAACGCCTGCCTTGTCCGGCAAACGCTCAAAATCCGATACCGCAAGATTAGGGGGTAAAATGGTCTCCCGAGAGGCGCGTTTCAGCGACCGGGCAATAGCTCCCTCCCCATCCTTGCGCAACAACAACTCAAATATCTTCGCTGTGGCAAAAGCATCTCCCCCGGCCCGGTGGCGGTCTGGAATGGCGATGCCCAGACTACCGGCCAACCGACCAAGACTGTATGAGGGTAACCCCGGTAAAAGTTTCCTGCTGAGGCGTACGGTGCACAGTTTCTTTGTGTTCCACGAAATGCCTGCCAGTTCAAATTCCTTTTTTAAAAAACTGTAATCGAAGTGGGCATTGTGGGCAACGAATATCCGGTCATCCAACCATCCAAAAATCTCACGTGCCACATCGGCAAACCGAGGTGCCTCTTTCACCATCTCATAGCTAATCCCCGTAAGGCCGGTGATGTAATTGGGAATTTTCCGCCCCGGGTTAATCAGGGTGCGGTATTGATCCGTGATGCGTTGCCCATCGTGGTGATAAATCGCTATTTCCGTGATGCGGTGATGGGCGGCATAGCCTCCGGTCGTTTCAATGTCAACAATTGCATACAAAGACATCTGCGCCAGCATGCCGAAAATTATCAAATCCCTACCTTTCGGTGATGAATGGACTTAGTAAATTTTTTTTGAACGGGTTGGCAATACTGCTGGCCGCGTATCTGCTCCCGGGCGTACACATCGAACATTACGGGTATGCCTTGCTCGTGGCGGTGGTGCTGTCGCTGGCTAATGTGTTTGTCAAACCTTTCCTCATCTTGCTTACCATCCCAATTACCGTTGTGTCACTTGGCTTATTCTTGCTGGTGATCAATGCCTGGGTTATTCTATTGGTAGACGAACTCGTGCCCGGTTTTCACGTGGACAATTTCTCGTGGGCGCTGGCATTCAGCGTGATCCTCTGGGTCATCAACAGCTTGTTTGATGACCTCACGAAGGCAAAAAAAACGGACAGCTAGAATCGTTTTTCCGGTGGCCCGATGAAGCGGCATGCCATCCGCCTTCATCCGACTTACGTTTGCTACCAGTCGCCAGTCATCGGCCGGCAAAGATGGCATCCCTGTGGGTACCGTTAGCCCTCCCGGCAGTCCGATCGCCATGCGTTTCCTCAAAATAGTTGTTCTTTTGCCTTAGTCTTCTCACTTTGCCACTGTGATTTTGGTTTTCGACATCGGCAACAGCGACATTACCATCGGTTTGTGGAAAGACAACACCTGGCAACATACGTGGCGCATTCCCTCACGGCCCAACCAACCCGAACTGTTTTACGGGGTACGACTACGGGATGAATTTCTGGCCGCGCGATTAGCCATAACCGACGTAGAACAAATCGTGATGAGCAGTGTTGTGCCCCCCTTAACTGAAAAGGTGCGCCAAGTGCTCAAAACACTGTTCGGAAAAGAACCCCTGCTGCTCGGCCCACGGGTGTACGAGCAATTGCCTATGGAAATCCTCAACCCCTACGAAATTGGATCAGATCTGGTAGCAAATGCCGCCGCCTGTTATTTTAAATATGGGAAGACGAGTATAGTAGTGGACTTTGGTACCGCGCTCACATTTACCACCGTATCAGGAACGGGAAAGATTCTTGGTGTGTCGATTGTACCCGGCCTGCGTACGGCCATCAAAGCGCTCTCCCAAAACACCGCGAAGCTTTTTGACGTTCCGCTGGAAATGCCTCAATCGGCTCTGGGCATCAGCACGGTCACAGCCATCCAGTCGGGGCTGGTGATTGGATACGATGGGCTTGTCCGGCAGATGGTTTCTGCCATCCGCCAAGAACTCAACACCGACACCATCGCCGTGGCTACCGGTGGTCTTTCGTTTGTGATTACTTCTCTCAGACCTTTTTTTGATGTTGTGGACCCGCAGCTTACGCTGGATGGCCTCCGGCTGATTGGCGAACGGATTCGTCCGGAAAGCCCGGCGCGGTAAAACAAAAAAACTTGCCGGCAGGGCATCGACAATCAACCCTTGTTGTTGATTGCCACCCCGGCACTGGAAGAGCAAGCAAGAGTAAAATCGTTATACCTATTTTCTGCGCAGGATGAACCAGCACCATGTACCCCAGCTCATCGATATTCAGTCGGCTCACGCCCGCATAGCGCCTTATATTCACCGCACTCCGGTGCTCACCAGCGCCAGTTTGGATGAAATTGCAGGTGCGCACCTGTATTTTAAGTGCGAGAACTTTCAGAAGATCGGAGCCTTTAAGGCGCGCGGCGCCATGAATGCGGTTCTCTCGCTCTCGGAAGACGAACGAAGCAAGGGCGTTGCTACACATTCCTCCGGCA
>CANGUI010000175.1 GCA_947457025.1 Flammeovirgaceae bacterium
TCGGTGCGCCTGGTGGTAGACACGGGCATGAACTATTTGGGTTGGAGTCGCGAGCAGGCCATGGATTTTATGCGCGCGAATGTGATTGAATCCGAAGAGCAAATCAACACCGAATCCATCCGCTACAGCTGCGATATACCTGCACAGGCACTGGGCTATAAAATAGGAAGTTTGAAATTGATTGAACTACGTAGCAAATACCAAGCTGCTCTCGGCAAAGATTTCAGCGTCATAAAATTCCATGATGCCATTTTGCGAAACGGCAACTTACCATTGGCTGTGTTGGAGAAAAGTTTAGATCGGGAGTTTGGGGTAAAGGGTGGTATTTACTGAAAACAGTATCGCCACACTTTGTGCATGCCGCCCCCGCCACTTTCAGAGCCTGCCAATACGTGCCGCTGTTCTAGCGTGTTGTCCATTTGAGAGATTGAGTTAGAAAATGTCTGCGCTAAGAATCTCCTACAAAGATCGGGTAGGCCCGGAGCCAAATACACGCTTGATCCCACGGTCCTTGAGGTGCCCAAAACACAAGCCCACATTGTCAGGCCGCACATCCCTCCCACTTCCTTTCCTCGCCAAAAAGTGCCAAAACTTTCCACCGGTATTGGGTAAGGCCTTCGTTAAAGCGAGGGTAACAAAATACTTTGTATAGGATATCACTCCTTCGCGCCGGAATGCGTGGCGCTCGTCTGCGCGCGATTGAACTGCCTACTTTTTTGCCGGCCGGCACCGCGAACCGCGGCGTGTAGGTTTTGAAAAACCGTGCCCCCGCTCAGAGTGGCTTGACGTGGGCACGGTAACGGGCCAGGATCTCATTATTGATGGCATCACCTTCATCCAGATTACTCGAGGAAAAAACTTCGGGCACATGTCCTTTCGCGAGCATTTGCTCCACCGCCGAGATGATGACAGCGTGTAACAGCATCGCGCCAAGCGACGTAGATGTGGCGGCAATGCTGCGCTCGATTTCCGGAATCAGAACGGAAGCATCGCCCAGGCATCCCTGATTGTCGAGCACCACGTCGGCAATCTCATACAGCTTTTTTCCAGACACGTGGCGCGATTCCTGCGCTTTGGAGTGCTTCAGGTTGGTGAGTGCAATCACGGGCATTCCCCGTTGCCGCGCGGCGTGCACCATCTCGACCGTCACGGCATTCCGGCCCGAGTTGGACGCGATGATCAGACAGTCGCGGTCGGTACATTCATAGCGCTGTAGGATAAGTTCGGCATAGCCCCCCAGCCGCTCCATCTCCGTGCTCTTGATCGCCCCGTTGTGGAGCATGAGGGCATCTTCGAGAATCGGGTAGATCCGGGCCAGCCCCCCCGCCCGGTAAAACAGTTCTTCCGCCATCATGTGCGAGTGGCCCGTTCCAAAGGTGTACACAAATCCGTTGCGCATCACGGTGTTGGCCACGATGGTACCGGCCTGGTTGATGGATGCGAGTTGCGTGTCGTGTGCCCGCTGGATCAGGACCTGGATGTTTTGGATATACTGCTGGATTTTACTCATGTTGCTGTTCGCGTTGATAGGTTAACAAATTATTCAGGATGGTGTCGGTCAGCGGGATGCCCGCCTCCAGAAAAGCGGCGATCAGGGCGCCAAGCTCCGGATTGAACCGGGGTTGCTGCAGGGCAATGCCATGGGGTTGCAGCCGGTGCCTCACCTCGTCCCGGATCACGCTGTTGTGGATGAGCACGCCACCCGTGTAGCCGAGGTGGGTTGTCTGACACCGCCTGCAAATCGCGAGTGCCAGCAGGTACAGCCATGCGCCGGCTCGCTCCAGAATCTGTTTCGCCGTGCGGTCACCGTCACGGGCGGCCTCATCTACAGCGGTGGCAAAAGCAGCAATGGCCCGCTTCTCAAGCGGGGGATGATACACTTTCGCGATGATGTCGCTCATGTCCGCAACGTGAAAAAAACGCTTAAGCTGTTCCGTCAGGCGGGTGGCATCTGCGAGTCCGTCGTAGGCGTGGAGTGCTGCCTTCATGCCCTCCAGGCCAATGTAATAAGCGCTGCCTTCATCTCCCAGCACCTGACCCCAGCCGCCTGCGGTATGGTAATTACCGGCCGGGTCTATGCCGCAGGCCATGGAGCCGGTTCCGGAAATCAACACGGCCCCTGGTTTCCCCCCCGTGAAGCCCAGCAGTGCGACATACACGTCGGCATGAAAGTGAATATGTACACCGCGGAAGGCTCCGTCGGTAAGCTCGTCAACCATTTCCCGACTGGCCCGGTTACTCAGCGCGGAATTGCCGGCAAAGATATGCTGCGGCAGGCAACCACACGTCTCGACAAGGCGGCCGGCAATGGCGTGAAAATTGGCGCGCACAGTGTCGGTGCCGGCGCCATAGTGATTGATTGTGCCTGTATGCCAGGCCTGGACCACCACCCCGTCGCGGGTGCAGACCACCACTTTCGAGGTCGTGCCACCGCCATCTATTCCGCAGAGCAAATCATCCGGCTGGTAGGAAAGCGAGGGTGGTTTCATGCTGTTTGACGGAGACGGCAGACGGATTACAATTTTATGAAGATATTTTTTCGGTAGAGCAGCAACGCCGGGATAAAATTGACGCACACGAAAAATAATCCGTAGATCATGCTCGCCACTTTTGGTGCCACACCGATCCCCGTGAGGCCATTAAAAGCATGCATATTGAGCGATGCGCCACCCAGTGGGATGCCGTAGAAAAAGATCGCCAGGATGTCGGCCAGCACGTAAACGGCAATCGCATTCATGCCATAGATGATGCCGAAGCGTGTCCAGCGCACCTGCCCCTGTAAGTCGATCACCACACTGAGCGAGGCCAGCGTCAGCGCTGCCAGCCCGGATGTGAACATGACAAACGACGGTGACCAGAGGTTTTCATTCAGACCGAAGCTCCAGCTCCACGCCATGCCGATCGCACAGAAAACAAATCCCCAAAAAAAGAGCGCGATGATTTTTTGTTCGGTAGTCCGCTGCGACAGCAGCAGTCTGCCCGCGAGCATGCCGGTGATTCCGGTAGCAAATGAAGGGAATGTGCTGAGAATTCCCTCCGGATCCCAGTTCCCCTGCCACATTTTACCGGGAAGCAATTGCTGATCAACCCAGGCGGCCAGGTTTACGCCGGGTTCAAGCATCGCCTGTTCGAAACCGGGCGTGGGAATAAAAACCATGGCCACGTGATACAGCACCAGCAGCAGCGCCCCGACCACGGCCTGTGTCTTCCAGTTTGTGTGAATGAAGAGCATGCCACAAAATAGAAACACGATGGCAATGCGGTGCAGTGTGCCGGTCCAGCGCAACTCGGCCCAGCTGAAGTGGTCGAGAATGCCTAACAAATTCAGGAACATGCCCACAGCGAAAATTTTCAGCGAGCGGATGATGATCTTGCGGTACAACTCGCGTGGCTTTGTGCCGGCGGCAAGCTTGCCGGAATAGGCCAGCGCAATGGAGACGCCAACGGTAAAGAGAAAAAAGGGTGCGATGAGGTCAGTAAATGAAATGCCCCACCAGACGGTATGCCGCAGGGGATGAAACACATGATCCCAGCTGCCGGGAAAGTTGACGAGGATCATGGCGGCAATTGTAAAGCCCCGGAATACATCGAGTGAGACAAATCGCTTTCGCTCCATATGGGTGTGAGTTATTTCTCTCTGGATAAAATCTCCTTAAACCGGGTTTCGTACTGGCCACGAACGTCTGGGGTTGCGGTAAACACGACTACACGACCCATGTGCAGTTGATCAAGGGTAACCTCCAGCAGATTTCCGTTTGCCTTCCACTTCACTTCCCGGATGCCGCCTTCGGGCGATACCTCGAAGCATGCGCCGGCCCGGAACCAGTGGGGTGCACGTACCTGCACATTCACCTTTCTGGCGCTGGCCCATTGGTATGCAGAGTCGCTGATCTGATAGTTCGTATTCGTGATGAACATGATCAATTTATCGGCTGTGATAAGACTGGCGACATCCGTTTTGTCGGGCGCGGTTACCGTGCCATGATATGGGTCGGACGCCAGCAGATCATGCTCAAGCAACTTGATCAGGCGGCTGTAGTGGCGGAGCGCCTCCTTGGTAGCCGGAAAGCGTGTGCCGGCTTCTTCCAAAAACGTGAACCACAGGTTACCCTTCGCCCCGCGGCCGAGGTTGAAGTAGAGCTGGGCACCCAGTTCATCCGGCGTCGGCAACGGCATTTTAGGTCGTTCGTCCCAGAGGTGAGCGCCTTGCGTCCACACCCAGATGGGCTTGGGCTCGGATGCGTACTTCAGGTCAGCGGTGTAATAGCCCGTTTCCTCCAGTTTTGTTCCGTACACAAAGGGCCATTTGCTCGTGGTTGGTGCCGTCACGGAATAATGGTCGTGACAGGGGATATCCGGTAAGAAGGCAAACTCAAAAAATTTTACATTCCGGCACAGGGTGATCAGCGTGGGCTTCCCGGCTGAGTACTTCTTCGTCATCTCATGACTCGCCATGATGAGCTGCGGGTGGTGCAGCCAGTCGGGTTCATCGTGGATGTACCACAAAGCCACAGCAGGGTGGTTCGCCAGATCGCGCAGCAGGTCAACGTCCGGGTAGATGCCGGTATGTGGCATGGCCTTGATGCGGGTTGTTTTGTAATCGTGGGCAAAGAATGGGTCACCCGTGCGGCCACTCTTTACCATCGTGTTGAGATGATGCCGGCCGGCATCGGCATACTGGTTCTCCTCTATTCCCCAGGTGCCGTTCGGAAAATAGTCGCCATATGCATTCCGGTGGCTGAACACGGTGTGCGCCTTCCCTCCGGCCTCAGTTTCGAGGCGCACCAGCACCAACTCGCCGGGCGCAAAGGGTTGTGCCATCTGCAGGTGGGCAATGCCGTGGCCATTCCCTTCCAGCTTGTCCGACGTCAGCGAGACGTGAGCCGTATTTTTTCCTTCCACGACAACTGACCGGATGAGAACATCCTCATCCCGGAAATTCCGAATGTGCAGGGTGAGGCGCGTGAGGGATTCGTCCATCACAAGAGAGGTTACCCGGAGCTTCTCCGTCTCAAAGACCGTGTTGTGGTGTGCCACCGGATTCCAGTTTCCACCAATCCACACGAAGTCGGCTTTCTTGCCGACCTGGAAATCCGGAGAGACTCCGCAAATTTCCAAAACCGTTGTTTGCCCCGGCTGCA
>CANGUI010000176.1 GCA_947457025.1 Flammeovirgaceae bacterium
AGAATTTGATGCAATATTTCGTTCAAGCTGATTGGCGTTGGATGCATCAATCTCCAGCGCAAGAATCCGGGCATCGGGAAAAGCCGCTTTGAAATACAGCGAGGCATAGCCAACATTAGCGCCGGCATCTACAATGCTGAGTGGCGCTTTGAGATTCAACTGGTTCACCAGGTCGATTACCAGCGCATACTCGGATTTTCCCAGCACTTGGTAAAGAATCCCCAGGTCACTGCTGGGGTAGCGACGTGCTTCCAGGCGTAGCGTTTTGCCCAACAGGTGTACATC
The DNA here is from genome assembly GCA_947457025.1 of Flammeovirgaceae bacterium. Classification (GTDB taxonomy): domain Bacteria; phylum Bacteroidota; class Bacteroidia; order Cytophagales; family Cyclobacteriaceae; genus ELB16-189. The sequence continues at coordinate 286 of CANGUI010000176.1, forward strand.
CAGTTGTAAGGCCCGGTCGTTGACCTCAGCTACCGAACTGTTCGACACGGCTATGAACCGGAGGAGGCGGTTCGCCTCCACCTGTAAATCGGTTCGGGTGAGCCCCAGGAACTTACGCCAGATGTAAGCGGCCAGAGCGCAGCGGTGGAGCGGCGGCAGTTTATGGACGGAAAAGACTTCGCGTAATTTCATCCGTTGTCCTGAAAGAGTTGGATGAGTTGCCGGGTCGACCGTTGCCAGTCGAACTGCCGGATATGTTCAAGCGCTGCCGTGCTGAGGGTGGTTCGGAAAACCGGATCGGTCAGCAGCTTCGAAACAGCCATAACAAGCGCGCCCGGATCGCGGGCTGGCACAAGCAAGGCTGTTTTTTCCTGGATGCCATAGTCCCAATGGCCGCCAATATCTGTGCACACTACCGCGCATCCACATGCCATCGCCTCGGCCGGCGGCAGTGCCCAGCCTTCGCCAAGACTTGGCGACATGAAAATGGTGTGACGATTGTAGAGTTCGCTTAGGTTTGCAGGACGCTGCACAAAAGCAATCCATGCCGGAATGTGCCGTGGGCGTGCGTACACGCTGAACAGGGTCGCTTCCAGAGCAGGGAAGAGTCGCTTCAGTTCCTCCAATGCGGCCAGACCATACACGCTTCCTTTACGTTCTTCTTCCGAGTACAGCATGATCACCGAAGCAGGCCTTGCCGCTGGTGGTGTTGTGATCGTAAACTGCTGCAGGTCGATAGCGTTCGGAATGTGTATCGGCTTTGAACCGGAGTGTTGCTCTACCAGATCCTGAAGATAACGGGCGATGACGACGTGGCAGACAGGCAGGCTGTACGAAGCGTGGACCCGTTCGGCCTGTCCCTTCCAGAGTTCATAATCCTGAATCAGGTTAATGGCAACACCTTTCGCTGCCGATAGTTGAGTGATCGCATAAGCCATCTGCCACCAGGTTGAAATCGTGGCCACCGCATCGGGCGTGGTGCGGTTGTTTATGCGCGGCACAACCCGCACACGAACATCCTGGTGAAACCCGAACCAATGAATCGTTTTGAAACGGGTAAGCAGAAAGCGCAGAAATACAGGCGTGCGGGCTGATTTGTACGGGCGCTCGATGCTGCACAACAGGTTCACCTGGTAGCCACAAGCAGCGAGGTGATTGGCGTATTCGAACATCACCCGGGCACCGCCTACCGGTTTGGTAGGCAGAAACGGAAGCACCAGGTTTACGGTAGCCACCGCACCAGATTTTGCCGGTGAAAACTTCGTAGGCGAGCATGCGCTGCGGGTGATGTGGTCTTCATAAATCCAGAAAGCCTTCCGGCAAATCAACCCGGATGTGGCGCTTGGTTTTGCTGATGGATTTGATGAATGGTCCGTGTACCGGAATCAGGGTTGCCCTTTCGTTGTCGAGTACCAGAAACCGGTTTGGCCCCTGTTCGCTTACTTCCAGTACGCGGCCGAGTACGTCCCCGCCCATGATCACTTCGAAACCAACCACTTCATCGTTGTAGAACTCGCCCCGTGCAAGCCGGGGACGCTCGGTTTTTGGCAGAAAAATTTCACAACCTTTTAACTGATCGGCCCCTTCCCAGGTCGTAACATCTTCCCAACTCACGAAAAGTTGATCGGGGCGCTGCGAGAAACGCTGCAGCACATAGGGAACAAAGGTGCCTTTTTGTAAAATGTAGACAGTCCGGATCGTGTCGGGCTCCGGGCTTTCCGGCAGCAACACAACGGTAACTTCGCCTTTCAGGCCGTGAGGTTTGCGGATGTAGCCGATGGGATATAGTTCTTCGCGTGTCATGATAGAATAAAAATGCCAACCCCTCAGAGTTGGCATTTTGGAGTCTCCTTGCTTACCGGTTAACCCTGCGCTTCCGCAGGGGCTTCGGCCTCAGCGGTAGGCGCAGCGACAGCTGCCGCAGCCTCTGCCTTCTTCCGAATGGCTTCTGCACGCGCTTCCTTGATCTTGGCCTCCGCTTCCTTGCGGGCGCGGGCAGCTTCCTGCTTCGACTTCGACAAGTTGTCTACGCGGACAGCAATCTTGGCGTCTTTTTTAGCCTTCCAGTCATTGAGCCGCTGGTCGGCCACCTCCTGCGTGATGGCGCCCTTGATAACGCCAATCTGCAAATGCTTTCTCATCAAAATACCGCGGTAAGACAGCATCGCTTTCACGGTATCGGTAGGTTGCGCTCCTTTCATCAACCAATCAAACGCTTTCTCGTCGTTCAAAACGATCGATGCGGGCACCGTCAGCGGGTTGTAGGTGCCGATTTTTTCAATAAAGCGACCATCTCGTGGTGCACGTGCATCGGCTACGACAACGTCGTAAAGCGACAGCTTTTTGCGGCCTCTGCGGGCCAGTCTGATTTTTACCATGTGTTTTTAGTGGATCTCGTCCGTTTTTTTTTTGAGGACTGCAAAGGTACAGTTTTCATTGAATTCGGAAAGCTAACCGCGGGAAGTCTCTGCGGCGGTATCCGGGTGTTGGCTGCTCACGGGCTTGGTTTGTCAGCTGGTTTCGTATGCTCACCCAATGAAAAGGTCTACATGCAGGTTAACTCATTGACTCATTGAAGGATAGAAATCAAAAATAGATAAAAACGGATACCCGCATAAACGGTTTTAATTTCGGTTAGCGGATTATTACATTTGGTTCCTGTTTTAACATGCTATGGACAAATACTCGTATATTTCAAATGCCGAGGTAGGCTACCTCGACCAACTCTATCACACATATAAGTCTGAACCCACTGCCGTTGATCCGAGCTGGCAGAAGTTCTTTGAAGGGTACGAATTTTCGCGCCAGCGATTTGGTGAGAATGGCCATGGTGTTTCGGGCACAGAAGTAACGCCCAAAGAGACGCAGGTGCGTAATCTGATTTTCGCATACCGGTCGTTCGGCCATCTGAAATCAAACACCAACCCCGTTCGCCAGCGCCGGGACCATCATGTGCAATTGCATCACACTACTTTCGGTCTGACGGATGCTGATTTGGACACGGACTTTGAGGTAGCTGCTGAAATCGGCATGGCCAAATCCTCTTTGCGCAAGATCATCGAGAAGCTTCAGGCCGTCTATCTGGGCCCCATCGGTTTCGAATACAATTTCATCCGCAACGATGAAATCCGGCAATGGTTTTTTGCCAAATGCGAGTCGGAGTATTATAACCACAATCCCGATCAGACTGAAAAGAAAAGCATCCTGGCCAAATTGAACGAGGCTGTGGTATTCGAAAATTTTCTGCACACCAAGTTTCTGGGCCAGAAGCGGTTTTCGCTGGAGGGAGGAGAAAATACCATCCCCGCGCTGCAGACAATGATCAACAAATCCGCAGAACTGGGCGTGCGTGAAGTTGTAATCGGGATGGCCCACCGGGGGCGCCTGAACGTACTCTCGAATATTCTCGGGAAAACGTACGAGCAGATTTTCACCGAGTTTGAAGGCCAGGTTAATCCTGACCTGACCATGGGAGACGGCGATGTGAAGTACCACCTGGGCTATGCCAGCCATATTGACACCCCATCTGGTAAAAAGATTTACGTTAAGCTGACGCCCAATCCCTCCCACCTGGAGGCGGTAGATCCGCTGGTCGTTGGCTATACCCGTGGCCAGATTGACGATGAATACGGAGGCGACCTGAGTCAGGCGATGGCCATTCTCATTCACGGTGATGCCGCCGTGGCCGGGCAGGGCATCGTGTATGAGGTAGTTCAGATGTCGGGGCTGCCGGGGTATACCACCGGAGGCACGATCCACTTCGTCATCAACAATCAGGTAGGCTTTACTACGGATTACGATGATGCGCGGACAGCAATCTATTGTACCGACATCGCCAAAATTGTAGATGCCCCTGTGCTGCATGTGAATGGTGATGATGCGGAGGCAGTAACGTTTGCCGCCAAGCTGGCAATCGAATACCGCCAGAAATTCGCCAAGGATATTTTTATCGACCTGCTCTGTTACCGCCGTCATGGCCACAACGAGAGCGATGAGCCAAAATTTACGCAGCCGAAGTTGTACAACCTCATCGCCAAACATCCAAACCCACGCGAGGTGTATGTGAAGCGGCTGGTAGAACGCGGCGATGTTGATGCAGCGTTGGCCGATGAATTAGACAAGCGTTTTCGGGAGCAGCTTCAGGAACGGCTCCAGGAAGTGAAACAGAAACCGTTGCCCTATACGCCCCAGAAAATGGAGGCGGAGTGGGACAGGTTACGGCACTCAAAGCCGGAAGATTTTGACGCGTCTCCTGCCACCGGAATTGCTGAGGCGGCTGTGGAGAGCGTGGGCACTGCTCTGGTGACCATCCCGGAGTCGTTCAAACCCCTCAAACAGATCGAGAAGTTACTGAAAGACAGGAGGGCCGCATTTTTTGAACAGAAAGTGCTTGGCTGGGCGGAGGCCGAACTGCTCGCGTATGGTTCTCTCTTGGCCGAGGGTATCCCTGTCCGCATGACCGGGCAGGATGTGAAGCGAGGTACTTTTTCCCATCGACATGCGTATTTCTTTGATGCCAATACAAACGAGGCTTACTGCGGCCTTGATCATATCCGGAAAAATCAAGCCCGCTTTCACATTTACAATTCCTTGCTTTCGGAGTTTGGTGTGATGGGTTTTGAATACGGCTATTCGATGTCGTCACCCAATGCGCTCGTGATCTGGGAGGCGCAGTTTGGCGATTTTGCCAATGGTGCTCAGGTGATGATCGATCAATTCCTGTCGAGTGCTGAATCGAAGTGGCAACGGATGAACGGACTGGTATTGCTGCTGCCCCATGGCTATGAGGGCCAGGGGCCAGAACACTCAAGCTGCCGTCCGGAGCGCTTCCTTCAATTGTCGGCCGAATACAAT
>CANGUI010000177.1 GCA_947457025.1 Flammeovirgaceae bacterium
CTTGAACACCGTCTCACGGCTGGGTATTGGAAAAGGATTATTCACATCCAGGTTGAAGTCGGCAATGATATAGAGATCATCCCACATTCGCTGTGGATTTTCGGCACCCTCTTTCGCTACCGGGGCGAGTTGTTTGATGAGTTCAATGAGCGTGTGAGCCATTTGGGTGCGCTTCTCTTTATCGGGCTCCTGGCGGATGAATTCAACCAGTTTTTGCACGTTGCGGCCATAGCCTTTCAGGGTTATAGCGGGTCGCTGGGTATTGTATTCTGTTATCATGACGTAAGGAAATGAAAAAGTGTAATCTTTCGAGGACAAAAGTCAGTTGGTATGTATCCTCAGTTTGGCAAAGCTAAGCAATAAGGTTTTTTCGCCAAAATCGGTAAATAAGATGCGTGCCTTTCGTTCGGGCCCCATTTGTTCGAGTTTCACGACAGTGCCAAATCCGAATTTCGGGTGTTCTACTTTCATCCCTTCCTGCAATCCAGACGTATCACTCGGCTTAAAGTCCGTTGGGGGCTTGTATGCACTGGCTTTGGGTACCGCTTGCGAACGGACGGTCTTCTGCATGCCGGCCACAAACTGACGGGTAAACTGCGGATTCGGGGCTACCGATTCTACCGTGTTAAACTTTGAGCTCACTTTCATTAGCCGCTGATCCACGTCGTCTAAAAACCGACTGGGTTCGCAGTTTTTCAGGCGCCCAAAGCGGTACCGGGTCAACGCGTAGCAGAGGAATAGTTTTGTTTGAGCCCGGGTGATGGCTACATAGAATAGCCTTCGCTCTTCCTCAAGGTCTGCCCGTGAACTCAGCATCATCTGTGAGGGGAATAAGTCTTCCTCCAGCCCAACCAGGTAGACGTACCTGAATTCCAACCCCTTTGCCATATGGATGGTCATCAAGGTAACTTTATCGGGATCGTTGTCCTTATCTTCATCTTGGCTGGTGAGGAGCGATACATCCTGCAAAAATCCGGCAAGACTTCGGTTCTCGAGGTCCGGGCGCTCGACAAATTCTTTGATCGCATTCAGTAATTCCTGCACGTTCTCATACCGGCTCAGGCCCTCTGCGGTTTTATCCTCGTACAACTCGCGCAGGAGACCGGAGGATTTGGCGATTTCTGCTGCTGCCTCGTAGGCATCCCGGGTTTGGATTTCCAGTTCGAAGCGTTTGATTTTCGAAACGAACTCATCAATTGGGCCCGCTGCTCGGCCACCGAGGAATGTTTGCGCATTTTGCAGTACATCCCAAATGGGGATGGCGTGGTCATTCGCAGCAACGATGATTTTGTCTACCGTGGAGTCGCCAATGCCGCGTTTGGGCAGGTTGATGATGCGCCGGAAAGATGCCTCGTCCTGGTGATTCAGCGAAAAACGCAGATAGGCCAGCAGGTCTTTAATTTCCTTCCGTTGGTAGAACGAAAGACCGCCAATGACGCGGTACTTGATGTTCATGCGGCGCAAAGCCTCTTCAATTGCGCGCGACTGGCTGTTGGTGCGGTACAATACGGCAATTTGGCTGAAGTGCAGCTGATGCTGCATTTTCTCCTCAAAGATTGATGTTGCCACCAACTTACCTTCCTCATTGTCGGACACCGCTTTGATGATCTCCACCAGGTTTCCCTGCTCATTTTCGGTCCAGACTTTTTTCGGTAGTTGGGCTGTATTTTTCGCGATGACGGAGTTGGCTACGTCAACGATAATTTTGGTAGATCGGTAGTTTTGTTCAAGTTTAATGATCCGGAGATCGGGATAGTCTTTCTCGAAATTCAGGATGTTCGTGATGTCTGCGCCACGGAATGCATAAATGCTCTGGGCGTCATCGCCCACCACACAAATGTTTTGATTAACAGCGGCCATCCGGCGGATGATGTAGTACTGGCACAAGTTGGTATCCTGAAATTCATCAACCAGCATATACCGGATGCGGTGCTGGTATTTATTGAGCACGTCCAGATGTTCTCGAAAAAGCTTATCGGTATTAAACAGCAGATCGTCAAAATCCATGGCCCCGGATTTGAAACACCGTAGCGAATAGTTTTTGAAAATATTGCCGATTTCCGGGCGCATGTTGGCCGCATCATCTTCCCGAAAAGTAGGGTGGGCCAGGTATTCTTGCCAGGATACGAGGCGGTTTTTGACAGCCGAGATACGGTTGTACACCACGTTAGGCTTGTACTGTGTTTCGTCCAGGCCCATCTCTTTGACAATGGTTTTCAGCAACGATTTGCAATCGTCTGTATCGTAGATGGTAAAATTATTCGGGTAGCCAAGTAACGGCGCCTCTGCTCTCAGAATTCGGGCAAACACCGAGTGAAAAGTGCCGATCCACAGATTCCGGGCATTCAGGCCTACCACCGACTCTATGCGTTCGCGCATCTCCTTGGCTGCTTTGTTGGTAAACGTGAGTGCCATGATGTTGAACGGATCGACCCCATGATGCTCGATCAGGTGGGCTATGCGGTAGGTTAGCACCCTGGTCTTTCCTGAACCGGCACCAGCGATGATCATGCACGGGCCGTTGATATTCACCACCCCCTCACGCTGAGGATCGTTTAGTGTGTTTAGGTAATTCGACATAGCGTAAAGGGCAGCAAGTTACGGGTTGCCTGCTGATTGGTATCACGGCAAATCATATTTTTGCACAAGCCGTTACCGTGGGGTACTGCCCCGTCTGGGTCTGCCAGGCTGGTCTTTGCCGCTAACAGTATCTAAATTTATCGAAATCAGGCAATAAACACTCTTTAAGTCAAGTAAAGTGAAGCCCTCCTTCCTGCATACATCTAAAACGGAGTCGTGGCGAAGCTGGCTCTTTCGTACGCTGATGAACTGGTATCCGATGTATTTCGGCACTGGTGGAAAAATTTTGTTCTGGGCAGCTGATCATTCTGAGTTACACGTGCGGTTGCGACTCAATCCGTGGACCTACAATTATGTGGGCACTATTTTCGGAGGTAGCATGTTTGCCGCTTCCGATCCGTTCTACATGCTCATGTTGTTGCGATCATTGGGTAGCGATTATGTGGTGTGGGATAAGTCGGCAGCCATCCGATTCCGGAAACCTGGCCGTAGTACCTTGTATGCCGTGCTGTCGGTTTCCGCTGACGAACGCGAACGGGTGAAACAAGAAGTACTAGAGAAAGGGGAGACCACTCGCGAGTATCTGGTGCGGTGGGTAGATAAAAATGGGGTTGTGCATGCTGAAATCACCCGCCAGTGTTACATTGCTTCCAAGACTCATTATCACGCAAAAAAAGGGGAGCGGCAGGCGCCGCGCTTGAAAATAAAAGGAATGGAACTATGATGAAAATTGGCGACGTGTTGGTTTCGGATGATATAAGGACAGTTGAGTTTGTTTGCCATCTCGAGAAATGTAAAGGTGCCTGCTGCGTGGAAGGCGAACTCGGAGCTCCCCTGACCGAAGACGAACTGCCTGTTATGCACCAGATTCAGGAGGCCATTCAACCCTACCTAACGCCGGAAGGACGCAAGGCCATTCAGGAACAGGGCCCCTACGTTCTGGATGAAGATGGAGACTATTCTACGCCCACAATTGGAGGCCGCGAATGTGCCTACGCCATGTACGATGCGCAGGGGGTATTGAAATGTGGTATCGAACAGGCATATCGGGATAGAAAGATTGATTTTCCCAAGCCGATCTCCTGTCACCTTTACCCCATCCGAATCACAAAAAAGAAAACCTTTGAAGCGATAAATTACCACAAATGGAACATCTGTTCAGCGGCTTGCTCTTTGGGTAAATCTCTGCAGGTACCGCTCTATCGGTTTCTGAAGGAACCCCTCATCCGCAAGTACGGCGCTGACTGGTACAATGAACTGGTAAGTTTGATTGAACAACCTAACCATCGTTAGTATTACGAGCTAAGAACGTATATCTTTGCCGCGTTTTGGGTATGCAAAGCGTTGCCGAATCAAAAAGCCGCAAAAAAAAGACCGAGGTTGACCGCCCCATTCTGTTGCGGGCATATGAGCTGATGTGCACAGCCCGGGCGATGAGCGAGTTGTATGAAAACCATCGAGACCTTTGCAGCCGCTACGTACATTCCACCTCCAGAGGTCATGAAGCCATTCAACTTGCTGCCGGCCTCCAGTTACAACCGCGAGACTTTGCTTCCGTCTACTATCGGGATGACTCCATTCTGCTGGGTATTGGTTTGCAGCCCTGGGAGTTGATGCTCCAATTGCTTGCCAAGCGAGACGACCCCTTTTCTTCGGGCCGCACCTATTACGGACACCCTTCGCTACGGCGCGATGGGTTTCCAATCATTCCGCATCAAAGTTCCGCCACGGGTATGCAGGCAATTCCCGCTACCGGCTTGGCTCACGGATTATCCTATCTCGAGCAACAAGGTCTGCGAGCTGAAAAAACTGCAGTCGTTTTGTGTTCCATGGGCGATGGTGCTGTCACCGAGGGCGAAGTTGCGGAGGCGTTTCAGATGGCTGTACTGAAGAAACTGCCGATCCTTTACCTGATTCAGGATAACGATTGGGGCATCAGTGCTACCGGACGCGAAATGCGCACCATGGATGCGTATGAATACGCCGCTGGCTTTAAAGGGTTGGAGCGAAGCCGGGTGGATGGCACCGATTTTGTTGATAGCTATCTCGGGATGAAACGGGCAATCGCCTACGTACGAGACCACCGGGCACCGATCCTGGTACATGCGCGCTGTCCGCTCATTGGCCACCATACTTCCGGAGTTCGCAAAGAATGGTACCGTGGTGATAATCTGAAGCAGCACCAAAAAAGTGATCCGATTCCAAAACTTGAGAAATACCTCACCGGTATCGGAGAAACTAAAAACCTGCTGGAGGAAATCCGCCTGCGTGCAGTTGAAAAAGTCAGGGCCGATTTTGAAAAGGCGCTTGCCATGCCCGACCCGGATCCCACCGATTTTGATAGTCATGAATTCGCCCCAACGCCGGTGCTCGAAGAAAAAGGTACTCGAAGCCCTGGGCCAGGTGAAAAAGTGGTCATGGTAGACGCGGCCTTGCACGCCGTTGACGAGATTCTGCGCAGCCATCCGGAAGCGCTGCTCTACGGGCAAGATGTGGGCGGCCGGTTGGGGGGCGTGTTTCGGGAGGCAGCAACGCTGGCAGCGAAATAC
>CANGUI010000178.1 GCA_947457025.1 Flammeovirgaceae bacterium
ACGTCAAAAAAATAAATAATCCGACCAACACTCAAATCAACCCAAAAAACTGAACGACACCTCTCTTGCGCGGGTATGAAAAACTGTAAACCGCCAAAGCAAGTCGGCTAAGGTTTCGCCAGCGGATTTTGTTACCCTCGGTTGAAGAACAATATTCAATCGGTTGTTCCCCCAACAATTGCACCCGATGCGCTCACGGATTGTCCAGACGTACGCTTCTCAATGGCAGTACCGCTTCATGGCGTAAAACACGTGTATAGCCCTCAAAAAGGAATCACACTCCGTTTTCTTTTACCTCAATGCCTAACTCCAGCCCGGGCTCACCCGGCTACGTGTCTACCATACTTCTGCTGCAACAAATAGCTTTCGCTCAGTACGTTCTCATTCCCTTGACCTACCCAATGGAACGGTAAACCCAAGGAGCGGAATTGTAAAAAAATCGGTTTGAGAAAAATCCAACATGAGCGGGGCACCATCAATTCCAACCCACCTCACCATAAGCCGTGCTTCTAGGGAAAGCATCACCTGTTGCGCGTCATCAGCCGGAATGAACTATTTTTCAGTCACCAAATAAGCACGCTTACTGGTTCGGATCATCCTGCTAAAACTAATCACCGGTAGCTTAGCCCGGTCGCCATCCGAATAGCCTTAACCAGAGCCAACACTAAAGTTAGCGTTGCGCGATGCAAACGTGGTGGTTCCATGGGCTATTCCAAAATGCTCGCCTGTCGCTCCGACAGTCGTGCCGATCAAAGCACCAACGCCCAAAATCAATCGGTTTTCTACCACGGGCACAGCGTATTTCGTGCTAATCCAAAAGGGTGTGGGTGCACCCTCCAGTAGGAACAAGGGAATGAGACCAACCCCCATTGTAAAGCGATCCGTGATGCCAGCATTAACCAGATTTAAAAAGATCCAGATGTTCTGGTATTGCATTTCATTTTCAAAGCATACCCGTTCGGTTGAAAGAGATTCCGGGTTGCCTGAGGGTTATCGCCATATCCCCGGCCCCCGTTAGGCTGGCTACGCAGAATAGGGATGAGTTTCTGAACTTCACTTTTTGGGATCGAGATGGTCCCCATCTTTTCCGTGCGTAGCTGAATAGCTTGCTGTTTCTGGGATACGCGTGTACCAACGTACTCATTTCCATCACGCGTCTCAATCAGGTAGAAGACAGAATCCTGATGACTCTGGCGTGCGCGGTAGATACACACGCGAGCAGAAAAAATGCTAAATAGTGCCGCGCAACGTACATGAAACGGAAGTAACATCTTTTTTAAGAAGATGCGAAGGCAATTTACCCTTGCAATTGCAGAGGATCTGGAAATGCAGAAAAATAGGCTGCTAGCAACCAAAACTAGTTTTAGTTGCCCACAGCCACGTTGGCATTTCATCTGTTTTTAATCTGATAGATTGAAATTGTTGAACTTTCAAACCGGGCGAAAAAGAAATCCTAAACAGATCGGTCGGTGGCTTGCCATTTCAAGCCGAGTATTTCGCAACTATCTTTTGTTTGAACCGTTCTACGGAAAGGACAAATCTGCGAGCGCACCCGTGGTTGAACCTATACCCGATTCTTTGAATCGATTAGGATGGTAACTGGGCCGTCGTTTACCAGGTGTACCTGCATATCTGCGCCAAATTCACCCGTCTGTACAGCACTCCCAAGATGCTCCTCCAGTTTTCGGACCACTTTTGCGTATATGGGTATAGCAGTCTCCGGCCTTGCCGCTTTCAAATACGAGGGTCGGTTTCCTTTCCTGGTGGATGCATGAAGCGTGAACTGACTCACAACAAGCAAACTGCCCCCTACATCCTTTACGCTCAGGTTCATCACGCCATTGGCATCATTAAAAATACGCAGGTTGACAATTTTAAGGGAAAGCCAATCAATGTCCTCTTCCGTATCCGCATCCTCAATACCAACAAGTACCACTAATCCACTCCGGATACTGGCTCTCACTTGCCCTCCGATCTCCACCGAAGCCGAAAGTGCACGCTGAATCACAACAATCATCTTAATCTTTGGGCGGAAGATAATCCAGCGGAAGCATATCTGCTATTTTCTCGGACCAGGCCCAGTATCTTTCTAAAATAACTGCCCTTTGCGGATCGAAAAAACCATTGCCAAACAACCGGACAGGTTCAAGAAAATTGAGTTGGGAATGCTGGCGTACATCTTTTTCGCCATATGGCGGGATGTAATTCAATTCCCTTTTTTCACGCACATATCGAATATCAAGTGTACCAACATATCGAACAACGGAATCCTGCTTCTCTCCAAACAATTCGTGACCCTTCAACAAGTTTGGTTCCAGAACCCGGATCACTTTGCTTTTGCGATCTTCATTTCGGTAGAATGCAAGGCTATCGATGATCCAGGAGGTTGCACTTATGGCGTTACCCTCCAGTGCCAATTTTGTCAACCGCTGCAGATTTACGTTTATCCGCTCCTGGTCCATCCTACTTTTATTTTCGTGTTCGCGGATGACGCGAACCTCAAAGCCTTCTTGCTGTAAACTATTTGCCTGTATCAACCGCATAAAATGGAGAACGGAGCCTTTATATGCCCGTTTGCGTTCGCGTACCCATCTGATAGAATCGGCAGCATTTTCCGGCTTCATTTGCAGATACTGTGGTATCCCAAAAATCAGGCTCATACCAGTTTTATAATTGACCTCAAATTGCACCAGGTAGTAGTACAAACGGTAGCCCAACGCCTTATTTTCAATCTGAATGGGCGCTAACGTATGTGCATACAACGAATTTGTTTCCAGATCGCGAAAGAGATGAATGTCTTTAGGATTAAGGATTTCGCACCGTCTGGCGTTGGCCGTTTCGCCCAGAAATAATCGTTTGAATTCACGGTAGTTCCTTGCCCTGCCGAGTGTGTCGGGCTTGACAATCAACTCTGTTAGCTTCTTCGGAAGGATACGGATAGCAACTTGTACCTCCTGCTCACGCTGCAGCGTAAAATCAAGCGCCTGCTGGTACGTTTCATACCCGACATACGTTACAGTAAGTTCATACTTCCCTGGTGAAAACCGCCCAAAAGAGAAAAATCCGTTTGCGTCTGTACTTGCCCCTATAGTCGTATTTGCAAAAAACACATTCACAAAGGGAATCGGTTCGTTAGATTCCGCATCCACTACACGGCCTGATACGCGCGTGGATTGCGCAACCACAGAAGGTAAGAAACCGAAAAGTGCAAGCAGGATCAGGCTAAAACGCCTGTAATTCTTTGGACTCGTGAACATAGCATCCCGGACTTTTTTTCATGGCCAACTGCCGCATGGCGCGTGCAACTTTGATTGATTCGATACCCCGATACGCTATCGGGATCAGGAAGCCAAACCAACGGTCGAATTGTTTGGCCGCATCTTCTCCTGGTCGGTTTTCTTTCCTCGGCCCCAACAGCAGTGAGGGCCGGAAAATATGGATAGAGGTAAACGCAGTCTGGCGGATTTTTTCCTCGACTTCGCCTTTCGTGCGATTATAAAAAATCATGGATCGGTGATCAGCACCCAGCGCGGTAACCAGCAGGATCTGACTTGCCCCGCGCTTCAATGCCCACGCGGCCAGCGCCAGCGGTAAATCATGATCTACTTTCCGGAAGGCAGCCTTGCTGCCTGCCGCTTTGATGGTGGTTCCCAGACAGCAGAAAACATCGTCTACCCGTGTCACGGGTAATGTCTCCCAATCCGAAAAGTCAGTCAGGATTACCGTGAGGCGGTCGCGGGCAGCCAGTGGTTTGCGTGCCAGTACCACCACCTGTTCGTAGTACGAATCGGCCAGCAGGAGGTCCAGCAACTGGCTTCCCACCAAACCGGTGGCTCCCGCTATACATGCAATTTTACTCATCGTATTGCCTTTAACATTTCGGTTAATTCCTGTTGCAGAGATCGGGCTTTATCTTTGGCATACCGGGCGTGCACCTCTTCAACCCAGATTTCGTGCGGCAAGCCGCCACGTTTGCCTGCATCAACAATTTGCTGGGCCACTGCGGGGCGGGGTCCCCAGTTGGCCAATTCAACAAAACGTTCGTTCATGATGATTAGCTTGGGTATTGAGCGCGTGCCGTGATAAAGGTATTGATCCATCAGGGCTGGATGCTCATCGCGCAAAACGATTCGAAGCTCAATCAGGTGATTGACACGGGCAGCCAGAGCAAGCGCAGGAACACTCTGGGCTGCATCGCCACACCACCCTTCCGAGATCACCAACCAGCGCTGGGGGTTTACGATGGACGTCAGTGTTTCGTGTAAATGCGAAGAAAACTCAAATGTTTTTTCAACCCGCCGCATCCGCTGCATGTTCAGCTTTGCGTACTGAACCATTTTATCCGACTGATCGGGTCCTGTTGTCTGATTGTTCTTCAAAAGTTCCTCCAGGTGGGTACGATACTCGCTGTACGTAAAACCAGCGTTCCAGGCTTCAACTGTCGAGACAGGTGCCCTCATCATATCAACTTTCGGGTGGCATAAAATCTTCTCACGAACGCTAGAAAACCTGCTGTATTTCTTTTTTGAGCTCCGAAATAGCGTGGGCGATCGGATCTACGCCTTTTTGATTTGAAATCTCAAAAATGCGCTTGGCCAAATCCAGGCTGGTAGCGGTTGCGCCAACCTGTGTTGCCGCTTCATTGATCAGCACGGTAAGATCTTCTTTTGATCCCTTGATCAGGCTCCACACCTGCTCACTCATATACACCTGCTGCGAAACATTGTGGTTGTATTCATTGCGGATTTCATCCAACAAAACTTTCTGAAAATCCCGGGCTGAGTAGGCGGGATCATTGAGCCTCACCAACAGGTTCTGAGGCGCGATACGCTCCAGGAATAACGTCATCCGCTCATACGCCTGAAGGCGGGCAGGCAGAATCGTTTCCAGTGCTCGCGAGCGCACCTCCAGCCTACGGAGGTCCACTTCCCTGGCAAGAAATGAACGGACCATCAAAAAAGCACCATACAACACGAGAGCGGCTGGCAGTAAGATCAATCCAAATTGCACAAAGGCGTTCATAGGCGTTAATTGGGTGGAAAATTAACTATTTTTCGAAGTTTGTTGTTATGCAGCCATGTTGACCGCAGTTCAGCCAGTAACCCTTTCCAAGCGCGCC
>CANGUI010000179.1 GCA_947457025.1 Flammeovirgaceae bacterium
TCGGTTCCTTTTTCTCGGTTGGCTTATCTTTCTCCTTCTCCTCCTCTTCCTCGTCCGTCAAAACGATACCGGCCTCGGCCAGGATATTTTCGTAGGTGAAAATGGGGGCATCAAAGCGCAGCCCGATGGCGATGGCATCTGAGGGGCGCGAATCGATGTCGACTTTTTTAAGACCGTCGCTACATACCAGCTTGGCAAAGAAAACGCCCTCTTTCAGGTCGGAGATAACGATCTCTTCCACATGAAAGTGAAAGTTGTTGGCAAAGGCCTTGAAGAGGTCATGCGTCATCGGGCGGTTGGGGATAATCTTCTCGATCTCAATGGCGATCGCTTGCGCTTCGAACATGCCGATGATGATGGGAAGCCGGCGGTTGCCATCTGTCTCACCGAGTACGAGTGCGAAGGAACCGGTTTGCGACTGACTGGAGGAAAGACCGAGTATTTCGAGTTTTATTTTCTTCAAGGCTGGAATTCAGAGATCAAATTATAAATTTTTTGGATACCCACCCCCCGGCGGGCACAATTATTTGGCAGCCCGGAAGGCCTCATTCAATTTCGGCAGTACATCAAACGCGTCGCCCACGATTCCATAGTCGGCTGCCTTGAAAAAGGGCGCCTCGGGATCTTTGTTGATCACCACGATGCACTTAGACGAGTTAACTCCGGCCAGGTGCTGAATGGCCCCTGAAATACCCACGGCCAGATACAGCTGCGGTGCCACTTTTACACCTGTTTGGCCTACGTGTTCGTGGTGGGGGCGCCAGTGCATGTCGCTCACAGGCTTGCTGCAGCCGGTGGCGGCACCAAGCGTTTTAGCCAGGTCTTCGATGAGCCCCCAATGTTCGGGTCCTTTCATGCCGCGACCGCCGGACACCACAATTTCGGCTTCGGGTAGCAGAATGTCACCGGTCGCCTTTTCTACGGCAGTGATCTTGACATTGGCATCCACGTTGGCCAGCGAGGGCGCAAAGGGAGTAACCGCAACCGGATTGCCAACTTCGTGTGCTTCTGCCGCATTTTTGCGAAGGGTAATCACCTTGATGGCATTCTTCAACTCCACATTGGCAAAGGCCTTGCCAGTGTAAATGCTACGTTTGACAATACACGCTGCCCCCGGGCGCGGCAACTCCACCACATTGGCAGCCAGGCTCGCATTAAAGCGAACGGCGATTTTGGCGGCCACTGGAGAACCGAGTGAAGAGTTCGCCAGCACAAGCACCTCCGTGCCTTCGGCCCGCATCGCTTGTTCAATGACGGACGTGTATAGCTGAACCATCGGCTCATTCAGGGCTGCGTCGCTAGCATGCAGCACCTTAGATGCCCCGTACTTTCCCACGTCGGCAAGCGCCTGCGCATCGGCAGTACCCAGCGCGATCACAGTGACTGCGCCGCCGAGGCCGTGCGCGTACGCTACTGCTTCCAATGAAGTCTTCTTTACCTTCCCTTCGGCCGTTTCTACAAAAACCAGGCTTTTCATCATCTGCTTCAGTTATGCGATTGGTTAAATTACTTTTGCTTCTGTTTTCAGGCGTTGCACGAGTTCGCCCACGTTGTCGGCAGCGATCATTTTCACTGCGCCCTTGGGCGGAGGAAGTTCGTAGCCGTCAAGCCGCACGCGCGCTTCAACAGCTACCGGATCCACCACTTTGAGCGGCTTAGTGCGTGCGCTCATGATACCCCGCATGTTCGGAATCTTCCACTCGGCAATGGGCTCCTGGCATCCGGCCACCAGCGGCAAGCTTGCCTCCAATGATTCTTTGCCCCCTTCAATTTCCCGAGCCATCTTCACCACACCGTCAGACAATTCCAGGCTCATGACGGGCGAGAACGACGGCAGCCCGAGCAACTCGCCCACCATGGCATGCACCACGCCGCTATTGTAATCGATGCTTTCCCGCCCCATAAGAATCAGATCGTAACCCGCGGCATGCGCAGCGATCTGTGTGGCAACAAAAAAGGAATCGGCAGGTTCTGCATGTACACGAATGGCATCGTCAGCGCCAATGGCCAGCGCTTTGCGGATTGTTGGCTCTGTATCCGATAAGCCCACATTCAGCACGGTAACCGATGCGCCGTTGGATTCTTTCAACTCAACTGCACGGGCCAGAGCGTAGTCATCATACGGACCGATAATGAACTGCACGCCATTTGAGTCAAGGCGGGTGCCATTGTCGACAAAACTGATTTTTGAAGTCGTGTCGGGAACGTGTGATATACATACCAAAATCTTCATAATCAGCGCTTTATATTTTTTTTACGAAACTGGTCGCAAGATAGTAAAACAGATGATTGCCAGCGGGCTATTTTTGGCTAAACGTTTTGAAAAAACAGATTGTTCAACAGCTTCCCGCATGGCGACCCGCATCGAGCAGTTACGCGCATTTCTGGCAGAGGATCCGCATGATCCATTTCTGCTCTACTCGCTCGGCCTCGAGTACGTGGCCGAACAACCCAGCGAGGCTGATCGCTTGTTTGGTGAGTTGCTCGAGTGCCATCCGGATTACCTGGCAACCTACTATCAGGCGGCCTTGCTCAAAATCCACCGCGGCGATCTGGACGACGCAAAAAACATTCTTGGCCGCGGCCTTGTCCTTGCCCAACAGCAGCGGCAACCCAAAACCATGCACGAATTGCGCCACCTCCTTGAGGGGATTGCAGACGAATAGGCGCTACACCTGAAAAACGATCTTGCCGACCTTATTGGGGCGGGTTATATCCGCGAACGATTCGGCTATTTTTGAAAACGGACGAATGCTGTCGATGATCGGTTTGATCTGGGAACCACTGACAAAGGCCAGCATCTCGCTGAACTCATGATCATTACCCATGGTCGACCCCAGCAGCGACAACTGATTCCAGAACATGCGGTACAAGTCCAGTTTTCCGGGTAAGCCGGTGGTGGCCCCATAGAACACAATTCGTCCGTTGGGGCGCAACACCTTGATGAAGTTATTGATCTGATCACCGCCGGCGCTGTCGATCACCAGATGGAACCCACCTTTCGTTTTCCATAAGTCGCTGTAACTGGTTTCGCGCTTGTAATTGTAGGCGCCCTTCGCTCCGAGTTTCAACGCTTTCTCCACTTTCTCATCGCTGCCGGACGTAACATATACATTCGCGCCAACTGCCTGCGCAAACAGGAAGGCGAACTGTGCCACGCCACCGCCGAAACCAGAAATCAGCACGTTGTGGTCGGGCTTCAGGCCTCCGCGTTTGAAGAGTGCACGAAAAGCCGTAAGGCCCCCGAGTGGCAGGGCGGCTGCCTGCAGGAAGTCAAGGTGGCGGGGCTTGCGTTGGAGGCGATCGACCGGCACGATGATGTATTCGGCAAAAGTGCCATCTACGGGCATGCCGAGAATGGTGTAGCGGGAAGATTGTACCTCCGGATCGGGGCCCCAGTCGAGGTTGGGGTTGATGACGACCTCCTGGCCTACCCAGGGCTGGTCGACTTCATCGTACACGGCTTCCACCACGCCTGCACCATCAGACCCCATGGTGACGCCCAGCTTAATGTTTGGATACTTTCCTTCCCGGATCCATTCATCTCTGCGGTTGAGGGCCACTGCTTTCATCCGAACAAGGGCCCGCCCCGGCACGGGTGCGGGCAGTGGGCGATCGATCAGTTCCACGTGGTTGGCAGCAGTAAGTACAAGTGCTTTCATCAGCGAGAAAGTTGGCCGGCAGCGGGCTTGTTCCCGGTAGCCGGAATGATGGTACAAATTTGAATATGTGCGTCAACAAAAAAAAGCAAACGCAAAAAAGCCAGGTATTTAAAAGGGCGTTTCATCACCGCCGGGCGTGGCCCCTGGTGGCGGCGTATCGCGGAAGGTATTCAACCGACTCTCGCGGGTGATACTGCTCAGCGGCGTAAGGTTTTCGGGGGCATCATAGTCGGCAAACTTGGTGTACTTGCCGATGAATTTGAGTTTAACATTCTCCAGCGAACCATTCCGGTGCTTGGCGATGATTACTTCGGCCATACCTTGGGTGGGCAAACCTTCTTCATCCACGGTAATCTTATAATACTCAGGGCGGTACAAAAACATCACGATGTCGGCATCCTGCTCGATGGAGCCGGATTCCCGCAAGTCGGACAGCTGCGGACGCTTGTCCCCTCCGCGCGTCTCGACACCCCGGCTTAACTGCGACAAAGCTACGACTGGCACATTCAGTTCTTTGGCGATGCCCTTGAGTGCGCGGGAGATGGAGGCAATTTCCTGTTCGCGGTTGCCGCCCACATCGCCCTTCATCAGTTGCAGGTAGTCGATCACAATCAGTTGAACGTTGTGCTCAGCTTTTAACCTTCGGCACTTGGCCCGCAGTTCTAAAATCGAAAGAGCGGGCGTATCATCAATAAAAATCGGGGCACCGGAAAGGCGGTTGGTTTTGTGCACCAGCTGCTGCCATTCGAACTCGGCCAGGTTGCCCTTTTTGATTTTTTCGGATTCCAGTTCAGCCTCGGCTGAAATCAAGCGGTTAACCAACTGAAGAGAGGCCATTTCCAGCGAAAAAATAGCCACCGGATAATTGAAGTCTACAGCTGCATTGCGCAAGGCCGAAACAATGAAGGCGGTTTTACCCATACCTGGCCGTGCGGCGATGATCACCAAATCCGATTTCTGCCACCCTGACGTTACCCGGTCGAGACGGGAGAAACCACTCGGCACGCCGGTAAGCCCGTCTTTGTGATTCTTTTTTTCCTGCAGTTCTTTAATCGCCTGAAACATCAGCGACTTCATCGTGTCATAGTTCTTCCGCAGGTTAGTGTCGGAGATCTGAAAAATATGTTGCTCGGTGCGGTCGAGTAATTCGAAGACATCCGTGGTGTCTTCGTAGGCGTCGTGGTGGATTTGAGAGGCGATCTGGATTAGTTCCCGTTTGATCGCCATCTCAATCACGATCCTGGCATGGTATTCTACGTTAGCGGCGGAGCTTACTTTGCTGGTGAGTTCAGCGATATAGTAGGCGCCTCCCGCCAGTTCGATGGAGCCATTCTTTCGTAACTGAGCGACCACCGTTCGCATGTCTACCGGCTCGGATGCCTTGAAGAGATCAATAATCGCCTGGTAGATCAGCTTGTGCGCCTCCGAGTAGAAATGATCGGGGCGCAAAA
>CANGUI010000180.1 GCA_947457025.1 Flammeovirgaceae bacterium
AAAGGCCTGCGCTCGCGAAACACAAAAGAAGAGATGCCGTACTCCTCGGTTTCGGGCGTGTGTTCGTTGTTCAGTTCTTTAATCCATCCGGCCGACTGTTGTGCCTTTTCGTAATCGAAGGATTTGGTGTTGAGGATTTCGCGGGGCGACACTTCACCGAATTTCGTTTTGATGAGGTTGGCATCCGGGTTCAACTTCCGTATAATGCCTTCCAGCAGCTTTAATTGATCGGGCTGCACCAAATCGGTTTTATTAAGGATGATCACGTTGGCAAATTCAATCTGGTCAGTAAGCAAATTCACAATGGTGCGTTCATCTTTTTCTTCAGCAGTCAGGCGCCGGTCCTGCAGTGTGTCGGCACTGCCGAAATCGCGGAAGAAGTTAAAGGCATCCACCACGGTAACCATCGTGTCGAGGCGTGTCCACTGGCTCAGATCCAGGCGCTCCTCGCCGGTGTTGAAGGTGAAGGTCTGCGCTACGGGAATGGGTTCGGAGATGCCGGTACTTTCGATAAGCAGGTAATCGAACTTTTTCATCTTCGCCAGCTTCTCCACTTCCACGATCAGATCTTCGCGCAGGGTGCAGCAAATGCAACCGTTGCTCATCTCCACCAGCTTCTCCTCTGTGCGCGAGAGTTTAATCTCGTTTTTTACCAGTTGCGCATCAATGTTTACTTCGCTCATGTCGTTTACAATCAGGGCCACTTTCAGCCCTTCGCGGTTGTGCAGCACGTGGTTGAGCAGCGTGGTTTTACCCGCTCCTAAAAACCCGCTCAAAACGGTTACGGGCAGTTTTTTGTCAGCAAATAGTTTCATGGCGGTTAGCGGTTGTTGGGAATCCGGATTTCAAGCGCTTGCAACTGGCGCAGCGCTTCTTTTTGTACGTTCAGCATGTCGGCATCGGTAATATTGGGTGGGGCTGCATGCTGGTGGTCGTGCCCCTCATGGTCATGATCATGTTCGGGTTCCAGCCCCGGCACTTCTACCAGGTTTTCTTCCCACGCTTTCAGCTCTCGCTTCCAGGCAGCGAGGCTATCGGGCGGCACAGTAGTGGTCTGCCCCAGCGAATCCAGGCTGTTTTCCAGTTTTGCAGACAGCGCCAGTGCATGCAGGTGGATTTTGCCCGCCTGTTTCAATTCGTCAGACGTTTGTGGAGACTGGCACGCGGCTACCGCACACTGTACAGCAAAAAGAAAAATCGATCGCATAGCAAAAGTTGGCGTCACAACGAAAACGGTTCATTGATTTGCACGTGGTTCCGTTACTACTTCGGCATCTTCTAGAATGAAGTTCAGGTGCGTAACGTCTGAGTCGTTCAAACGGAGGCGGCCTTGCACGGTAATGATTTGGTCGGCCTTGAATTTGGGCGGCCGGCTTTTGAACACCACTTCCGCAACCGATTCGGGGCCCGCACCCCCACAAAAGAAACATGCCGCGTATGGATACTTCGATACAATAACGATGTTCGGGCCTACATCCATCGGCATGAAATGACCTTTTACCACCAGGGGCTTGCCCTCGCGCGCCCGAATAGCAGCATCAAATTGGGGAACCAGAAAGTAATCGCTGTACTCTTTAAAAAACCTGGTCTTGAACGGTATGCGTTCGAAAATCGCCCAGGCAGACTCCTGCGGATCTGCCACCGCGAACATCAGCAATGCCGAAAAAAGAAATTTACTCATGACAAAAAGTGCCGGGCCTTTTTAGGTGTGAAAAAGGAAAGTATAAGGGGAGCCCGACTGGCTTGTTACCGGCACGCTTGTTCGAATCTCCCAAACCTCCCAAACGGCCAATACCCCTTACACAATCTGTTTCTGCATCGCGACTTGAAAATGCTCGTGCAAGTAATCGGGATTTTTTCATAAATGCAACATTGTTGCATTTTTATTCTGGCCTGCTTCCTGATCCCTGCCGTTTATAAAGGGAGACCGCATCAACCAGCCAGCAATCCTACCCGCGTTTTTGGAATTTGTGTAGCGGATGATACGGGCTTACAGGGCGTGCCCCTCGCCACCGCACTCGCCGCCGCACCGGGTCGCGCTGGCGGTACTCGCCGGCCCGCCGCACAGGCCATTTCGGGCTCAAACAAAACCGCCATCGCTCACGCAGGCCCCTCCTCACACCCGTTTTTCCGAACCACTAGCTCCCCGCGGCTAACACCCACATCCGAAGATTCGCAGACGGCTATTTACTACCTTGTCCAAAAAATGTCGTCATGAAAACCTGCTTCTTTCTCCTCAGCCTCGCCCTCTCTGCTTTAGCATACGCCCAGGAGCGCCAGTTCCCCGTGGTGCCCAACTTCGGGGGCGTCTTTCGCATCGCAAACGCCGCCCCGATTCCTGACCCGGGGTTGACCTACAACATCGTGATGGAGGTGTCCATGGCAAGCGAAAAAGCAGACGACCTCAACTTTGCCATCAACAACGTAGCCCGGCTGCTCAACCTCCATGCGCTGGCGGGCATCCCGAAAGAAAATGTGCACGTGGTCGTAGCCGTCCACGGCGAAGCAGCCTACTGCCTGATGAACAACGAGGCCTATCAGAAAAAGTATAAAACCAGCAACCCCAACCTTCCCTTGCTCAAAGCGCTGAAGGAAGCCGGCGCTGATCTTTATGTCTGCGGTCAGTCGCT
Organism: Flammeovirgaceae bacterium; assembly: GCA_947457025.1. Classification (GTDB taxonomy): domain Bacteria; phylum Bacteroidota; class Bacteroidia; order Cytophagales; family Cyclobacteriaceae; genus ELB16-189. Next base: position 2,631 of record CANGUI010000180.1, read on the forward strand.
CTTTGCGCGCAACATCGACCGTCAGACACTCGTCCCCGAGGTTACCGTCGCACTCAGCATGATCACCACCGTTACCACCTTTCAGCTGAAGGGATATGCCTTTCTGAAATACTGATTGTGCACACGCTCGAACCCTTTGCAGGCTGGCTCCGGTACTACGACTCATCGGCCGATGAGCTTTCCCCGTTCTTCGGCAAGGCGTACAACTTCGATGTGTACAGCGACACCATCTATGGGTATTATATTGATCCCGCGTGGGACAACATCGGCTCCGAAACGTTGTACCTCAAAACCCTCTACACCGACTACGAGCTGGGGTTCGTCATCGTGGAACTGCTGGGCGAATGGAACGATGCCATCCACAACGACATCATGATACTCAAGCGTGAGTTTCTCGAGGTGCTCATGCAACACGGCATCCGCAAGTTCATGCTGCTGGGCGGCAACATCATGAACTTTCACGGCTCGGATGACAGCTACTACGAGGAATGGCACCAGGAACTGGATGGCGGCTGGATCGCACTGGTCGACACCCCCGACTTCGTGTGCGAGGAAATGAGAAAATACCGGCTCGACAACTATGTACACATCAGCGAAGACCTGCAGATCAGCAACTGGCGCACGCTACATCCGCAGCGGCTGTTCGAACGGGTGGAAGAAATCCTGCCCCGCCGGTTAGGCAGTGGCTAGCACGGCGCACGCGGCGCAGCATGAAATGTTCCAGCCTTGCCATTCCCATTTCCCGACGGCACTTCGCAGCCGCCTATTTTCAACAGCTCAGGCGTAGAGTTTTTCCATCTCCTTCTGGTAACGGGCCAGAATCCGTTCGCGCAGCAACTTAAATGAGGTCGTCATCTCGCCCTGCTCGATTGTCCACTCGGCATCCACCAGCATAAACTTGCGCACACACTGATAGCCCGGCAACAGGGCGTTAAGCTGGTCAACTTCATGCTGCATTTTCTGCACCACCTTGATGTTGTGGATCATGAATTGCGGGGCCGTCCAGTGGATTTGGTTTTCCGCGCACCACCGTTGCAGCATGCCCATGTGGGGTACGAGCAGCGCGCCCACAAACGGTTTGTTGAACCCAAAGACGAGGCACTGCGAAATGAAGGGCGATGTTTGAAAATGGGCTTCCACCACCTGCGGAGAAATGTAAATTCCGGATGTCGTTTTGAAGAGCTCTTTCTTGCGTCCGGTAATTTCGAGGAATCGCTTTTTTACCATCCTGCCCGTATCGCCCGTGTGGAGCCAGCCGCCGCGAAGTGTTTCGGCCGTCAGTTCGGGACGCTGGTAGTAATGTGTCATCACATTGGGGCCTTTCACCAGTATTTCCCCTTCGCCGGTTTCGTCAGGCTCATCTATGCGGATCTCCACACCGGGAATGGCGAGGCCAACGGTACCAAAGCGGTTCATGCCGGGCTCGCAGCGGTTCACCGAAATGAAGGGCGATGCTTCGGTCATGCCGTAGCCTGCCAGCACCTGCACGCCCGCGGCGGAAAACATGCGGCTGATGTCGGCCCGCAGGGCGGCTGCGCCCACGATCACATATTTCATTTTGCCTCCGAGTGCCTTGCGCCAGGTACGCAGCACCCAGAAGCGGGCCCAGAACAACTGCCAGTGGTACCACGGGCTCATCGGGCGCTTGCCAAATTGTTTCCCCACGCCCATCGCCCACCGGATGAGGGTGCGTTTGATCTTGTTCTTTTGGAGGCTTTGTTCTTCAAGGTAGTCGTACATCTTCTCGAGTGTGCGCGGCACGCTGGTACACAACACCGGGCGTACGTCGGCAAACTCAGCCGTGAGCCGGTCGCGGCCTGAGTTGAAAAATACGTTTGCGCCAAAAGCCAGGTAGGCGTAGCAGCTCGTGCGTTCAAACACGTGGCTGAACGGCAGGAAGCTCAGCACGCGGTCGCCCGGTTGCAGTGGCAGAATGGGCAGAATGGATTGTAGGTTGGCCACCACATTTTTGTGCGACAGGCAGGTGCCTTTGGGGCTACCACTCGTACCCGACGTATAGAGGATGGCCAGCCCATCCGTTTCGTGAACGTCCCGGCTGCGGGTGGCCACGCGGGCGGCCAGCTCGTCCGTCATCGTGAAGGTGTCCCACGCCTCAAAATATCCCGGCTCTCCGGCTTGCAGGTGAAAGATCCCGCGGGCACCGGGCGGCAGGGAAGCTTGAAAGGTTTGCCGCAGCGCGGCATCTGCGGTGAAACAAAACCGGGCCTCCACTTCCTGCAGAATAAACGCGGCCTCCGCCGGGGTATTGGTGGGATGCATGGGCACCACAATAAGGCCTGCCTTCTGGCAGGCGAAGTCGAGCATCACCCAGCGGGCGCTGCCGCCGCGGGGAATAAATGCCACGCGGTCGCCTTTCTGCAGACCCTCGCTCAACAACCAGCCGGCCAGCCGCGTTGCCTCGGCATCGATGGCCTGAATGGAAAAACTCCGCCAGTCGCTGCCCTCGCGTTCGTT
>CANGUI010000181.1 GCA_947457025.1 Flammeovirgaceae bacterium
CCTATATCGATGACGACATCAAGCGCGAAGTGATGGACACGCTGGAGTCCGGGTGGATTACGTCTGGCCCGAAAGTGCTGGCCCTGGAGAAACTCGTGGCCGAGCAAACCGGGTTAACGCACGTGGCGTGCTGCAACTCGGCTACCTCCGGTTTGATGTTACTGCTGCATTGGTATGGTGTTACCAGGGGCGATGAGGTCATCATCCCGGCCTATACGTATGCGGCCACCGCCCTGGTGGTGATGCACCTCGGAGCTGTTCCTGTATTGGTGGATAGCGGAGATGATTTCAACATTGATGTCTCGAAGATCAAAGAGAAAATCACCACCCGCACCAAGGCTATCATCCCTGTTGATGTGGCTGGATGGCCTTGTGCTTATCACGCTCTTTTTGATTTGGTCAATGCACCCGAAATCAAAGCGAAGTTTACACCCACCACCGAAAATCAGAAAAAGCTTGGGCGGGTGATGGTGTTAAGTGATGCTGCGCACTCGCTCGGTGCCCGGTATGCGAACAAACCGATTGGCGTATGGGGCGATTTTTCTGTTTTTTCATTTCATGCCGTAAAAAATGTAACCACTGCTGAAGGGGGAGCGATGTGCATCAACCTTCCTCCAGAACATTTCGATCACGGGCAGGTGTATCGAACGCTCAAACTCTGGTCGCTCAACGGCCAAACCAAAGACGCTTTGGCCAAAACAAACGGTGCGGGGTGGAAGTACGATATCGTTTATCCGGGTTTTAAAATGAACATGCCCGATATGTGTGCGGCTATAGGCTTAGCCCAGTTGCGAAAATATCCTAATCACTTGCTACCCGAGCGGAAGAAAATCTTTGATCAGTATGTGGATTTTTTTCGCGCTCATGTTTGGGCTGAGTTACCCCCAGGGGATACTCCGCATCGGGCTTCATCGGCTCATTTGTTTGCACTCCGGGTCCGTGGTATCAGCGAGGGCCAGCGCGATGAGATGATCGTGAAGATCACACAGGCGGGGGTTTCCGTAAATGTCCATTTCCAGCCTCTCCCGTTACTCACAGTTTTTCGTACCCGAGGCTACCGGATGGAGGACTACCCGGTGGCCTACGACAGTTATGCGCGGGAGATTTCCCTCCCCATCTACCCGGGTCTTACAGCTGAGCAGGTTCACTTGGTTGTTACATCCGTGGTCGATGCATATAACGATGTAGCGTCAGTTACTGTGAGATGAAAAGGTTTTTGGATGTTTTAGTCGCAGGCATTGGGCTGGTTCTGCTTTCGCCTTTCTTTGTCGTGATGGCACTGATCATCAAATGGGATTCGCCCGGCCCGGTTTTTTTCCGGCAGGAACGTGTCGGACGGGGATTTTCAATGTTTCGTTTGTGGAAGTTTCGAACCATGCACGTTTTTGCTGATCGGCAGGCAGCGATCACCATCGGCACCCGCGATCCGCGCATCACACGTGCCGGCTACTGGCTTCGGAAATATAAACTGGATGAGCTGCCACAATTGATTAATGTGTTTTGTGGCGAAATGAGCCTGGTGGGCCCGCGCCCGGAAGTGAAGAAGTTTGTCGACTTGTATTCGCCCGAGCAGCGAAAGGTGCTTTCGATTTTGCCCGGCCTTACCGATTGGGCGTCTATTCACTATCGGCACGAGAACTCCCTGCTGGAGGGCAAAGAAGATCCCATCCGCTATTACGAGGAGGTGATTATGCCGGCTAAGCTGGCGCTCAATTTAAAATATCTGGAGCAGCGATCGTTTTGGGTGGATTTGAAGATTTTGTTTCAGACACTCGTTGCCTTATTCAGGAAGGAATGACGGCATATTCGACCATCGGCAAGCCGTTGTTGGACCGGCTCGGAGCCGTTGTCCTGCTCTTGACGCTGGGATGGGCGTTGCTCGTCATTGCTCTGGTATTCGTCTCTTCGGGCAACCGGCCCATTTTCTTTTTTGCCGAACGAATGGGCCGGGACGCCAGGGTATTTCGCATGATCAAATTCCGAACGTTGTATACCGATGCATCACAACCAGTCGCGTTGCGCAGGTGGTGGTGGGGCGATTTTCTAAGGTTCACCAGCCTGGATGAACTTCCGCAAATATGGAACGTGCTCAAAGGCGATATGTCGTTGATCGGGCCCCGGCCGTTGCCCTACGAATACGGGAAGTTAATGGATGCCACCCAGCACATCCGACACACCGTTAAGCCGGGCATCACAGGGTGGGCGCAGGTCAATGGCCGGCACGGCCTGTCGTGGGCCGGGAAGTTTGCGCTCGATCGCTATTATGTCGAAAACCTCTCGTTCCGGCTTGATTGGAAAATTCTGGTGAAAACCATTAAACTGCTGCTCAATCCAAAACCGGATCGCTCGCTTGACGAGAGACCATTTACGGGAAATCATGCGTAAGTCAATTGCCATTTACGGTGCCGGAGGCTTTGGCCGCGAAACAGCCCTGCTGCTTCAACAGATCAATGCGGTGGAGCCCCTGTGGGATTTCAAGGGTTTCTTTGATGACGGCCTTCCCAAAAATACCCGGCTGGCGGATGGACTGGTGATCGGAGGGTTTCAAGATGCCCTGGACTCCGATATTGAATGCCTTGTCCTCGGTATTGCCGAAGGGGCTGTTCGAAAAAAGCTATTTGAAGGATTGAAGAGGAAAGGTTTTCGTTTCCCTTCGTTGATTCATCCTTCGGTGAATCGCGGTAGCGGGAGAAATCATATCGGGCAGGGCTGCCTGATTTCAGCCGGGGTGATTTGCACCACGGATATCGTACTGGATGATTTTGTTCTCGTCAACCTGGCCGTTACCATTGGCCACGATGTTCACCTTCAGGCGTATACATCTGTGATGCCTGCTTGCCACCTCAGCGGGAATGTTAGTGTGCATACCGGAGCCTTCATTGGCACGGGAGCAAAAATCCTGCAGGGTGTTACCATCGGGCAACGCGCAAAGGTTGGTGCCGGTGCCGTTGTTCTACACGATGTGCCGCCCGGCGCAACGGCCGTTGGCGTACCCGCCCGGATCATCACACCATGAGTGCGCCATTCATTCCTTTGTCAGCTCACCCACTGCACCTGGAAACGGTGCAGGCCTTTCAGGCGGAACACAGGCTCCCCGCGCAGGAAGCGCTCGCTCGTTTCGAACAACTGGTGGCAGCGAAAACGGGTGTAGCCTTTGCGGTGGCCGTCAGCTCTGGCACCGCTGCCATTCATCTGGCCCTGAAACTGGCAGGCGTCCGGCCGGGCGATGTGGTGCTGGCTCCAGCCTTTACCTACGTGGCCACCATCAACCCCATCCGATACCTGGGTGCTGAACCGCTATTGATTGATGCGGAAGAAGACACCTGGAACCTCGATCCCACGCTGCTCCGCGAGGCGATCCAGGATTGCCTGCAGCGGGGCAAGCGCCCGGCAGCCTGTCTGGTGGTAAATACCTATGGAACTCCGGCTAAATGGGGCGCAATCCTGGCCGCGTGCGGGGAACACGGCATTCCGGTAATAGAGGATGCAGCCGAATCCCTGGGGGCAACGGTTGATGAAAAGCCGTCGGGTTCGCTGGGGGACATTGGCATCACGTCGTTCAATACCAACAAAGTGGTAACGTGTTTTGGCGGGGGCGCGGTGTTGCTGAAAGATGAACAGCAGGCCGAGCGTGTGCTGTATTGGGCCACCCAGGCCCGCAGTGCGTTGCCATACTATGAACATCGCGAAGTAGGATACAACTACCGCATGAGTCCATTACAGGCGCTGTGGGGATTAACCGATCTGCCTGAATTGGACGAACGTGTGCGAAGGAGACGGGCTGTCTTCCAGCGCTATCGTGAGGAGCTGGGTGATTTGATCACGAAGATGCAGCACGAAGATGCCGGTGCTTATTCCAATCGGTGGTTATCGTCTTTTGTTTTTCGGGGAGAGCGGGCGCTGGCCCTTCAGCAACACCTGCTGGAACTGCGTATTGAATCTCGCCCGCTCTGGAATCCCATGCATCATCAGCCTGCTTTTTCTGATGTTAACGCCTATCGCAATGGCGTGAGCGACCGACTGTTCCGGTCAGGTATTTGTTTGCCTTCCGGGCACCGGCTCTCGGCCGATGATCAGGAGAGGGTAGTGGCAGTCATCTGCCATTTCTTTCGACAGGCAACCAACGGGTAACGACTAACCGCCATCCAGGAAACCATCCGGAGTTGCGATCCCGCCTTAGCGGAAGGAAGAATTAATCTGCAGGGTGTCTCAAAAATAAATCGCTAAAGGCACCCGACGGCTCGTTAGTATCGCCAATCAGCGGACTAACGCCTCTTAAGTGTTTACAATCTTCTAAAGCCATCGCCCCCGCGGTGGCTTTTTGTTTTCTGCCAATCCGTACCTTCGTGCCCATGGCTGATTCCCCCACGGCTTTACTCCGGCAGTTTAAACCTGCCCTGCGTTTTGTGGGGCTGTTTCTGGCCGTTTACCTCGTGGGCAATACGGGCTATGGCATCTGGATCCAGCACCTCAGCCCCGCACCTGATCCGCTCACCGTGGGCGTCACGCGCCAGGCGGCCAGGTTGTTGTCGGCATACCACCCGCCCGTGGAGGCCGTGGTCAACCCGGCCGGGCCCACCGTTTTTCTGCGTCAGCTGGGCGATACCCGGCTCAACGTGTTCGAAGGCTGCAACGGCATCAACGTGATGATCGTATTCGCGGCCTTTGTAGTGGCATTTGGCGGACCCTTCTCGCGGGCAGCCTGGTTTTTACCCCTCGGCCTGGTGCTGATCCACCTCGCCAACCTCCTGCGGCTGGTGCTGCTTTTTGAGGTGGTAGTCCGCTTTCCGGACTACTTCTACTACGTTCACAAATACCTGTTCACCGCCAGCCTCTATGTGGGCGTGTTGCTGCTCTGGGCCTGGTGGGTGCGACTGAACCGGAAGGCCGATGAGCAGTGAGCGCAGGCGGCAGGACTGGATGGTGATGGCCCTGGCGCTGCTGGGGTTGGTGATTATTTATGTTTTTCAGCGGGTTGACTATTATGGTCAGGTGAGTGGTTTACTGGGGTGGGGCAAAGCCCCGGAAGAACTGGCGTTTGCAGTAAACAAGACCCTGCGCATGACGGCCAACGACCTGCTCTGCGTGGTGATCATCC
>CANGUI010000182.1 GCA_947457025.1 Flammeovirgaceae bacterium
CCATTTCGTGGTGGTCGGTCATCACATACGGCCGCCAGGCATGAAAGAAATTGATCCGGTTGCGGCTTTCCGGATGGATGCCGAGAAACCAGTCGCGATTCAGGTCGAACCAGTAATGGTTGGTGCGCCCGCCGGGCCATGCTTCGTTGTGCTCGCGGTCGTTGCCGTCGCTCACCAGCGGGTCTCCCTTATGCATGTTCACCCAGGTGGCGAAGCGGTCGCGGCCATCAGGATTGTACACCGGGTCGAGTAAGATCACCATGTTGTCGAGCCACTTTTTGGTTTCTTCGTCCTCGTTGGCTGTGAGGAAGTAGGCGGTGAGCAGTGCCGCTTCGGCACCGCTGGCCTCGTTGCCATGAACGTTGTAACCCAGTTGAATGACCAGTGGCGTGCCGTCAGGTTTGTCAGCGGTTTGGTTGGCGAGGTGGCGTGCACGAATTTCCTCCAGACGGCCGTGGTTGGCGGGGGAGGTGATCTTGGCTACGATCTGAACGCGCCGGCCGATTGAGTATCCAATCTCTTCCACCACTACCCGGTCGGACAACCGGTCGAGGGTTTTGATGTATTCAATGATTTTGTCGTACCGGGTATGGTGACTGCCGATGGGGTAACCCAGAAATTGCTCGGGTGTCGGAATGGCCGGATTAAAAGTGCTGCCACTCGGAAAAAAATATGCTTGCTGGCTGTAGCCGATGCTGGTAACAATGAGGCAAAGCAAGGTGGCGACGAGTCGGATGCGGGTATTCATGGTCAAAATCGATTTCTCGAAATGTAGCCGGTGGCGGCCAATGTTATCTTACCGTTGATCACATCGTCCGGCCAGTGATTGATAGGGTTTACCAGATCATCTACCAGCTGCCTGGCGGTGCGGCGGTAAGTGCATCAATTGCCGCCCGGCTGAGCCAACCCTGGCAGCATATCGTATCATATGCATTTGGGATTCCCGTCAGGCGGTCCAGATGATTTGCCCCGGTGGGATTGGCCGCGGTTGGGTAGGACCGTGGCGTGAGCTGGTGCGGATATGTCATCCCCAGGTAGTTTAGCAAGCGCAACCCAAATGCTACGGGCCGGAACCGGAGAGGATCGGTTACCTCGAGGTAGAGACCCTCGCAATACTTCCCGGCGTGGATGCCCCACATAGGCAAAAAGCAAAATTCGGAGACTCGCAAACCCTCGGTTTGCCAACCGGCCACGGCGGCAAGCAGATCCGCTCCCCGCAGCCACGGTGCACCCATCACCCGAAAGGGAAAAGCTGTGCCACGCCCTTCACTGATATTTACGCCTTCCAATAATCCCGTGGCTGGGTATAGCGGGATGGTCTCCCGGCTGCCGATGGAAGGTGAAGGCGGAATAAAAACCAAAGGTTCCTGCGTGGGCACCACGTGCAAATCCAAATGCAGTTTTCGGTTGGTGGTAAAGTGCTGCGCCAGTTCTCCATAGGTGAGGGTGTAGGTAACGGGCATGGGCCAGCGCCCCAGAAAGGATGCGCAGCCGGCAGCCAGTACGGGCCCCTCTGTGGTACATTTTGAGCGCCAGTTGGGGCGGTCGAGTATGACCAGCTTCTTCCGGAACTGTGCACAGGCCTCCATCACGTATGTGATTGTCCACCAGTAGGTGTAAAACCGGCAGCCGATGTTTGGCAAGTCCACAACTATAGCATCTACGTCGCTGAGATCGGTTTCATCGGGAGCAAGTCGATCGCCGTACAGGCTGATGACGGGCAACCCGGTGCGCGCATCAAATCCATTGTGTTGCGTATGGCCGTCTTCCGCCTGGGCCGAGATGCCATGCTCGGGAGTGAGAATTTTTTGGATGTCCACGCCGTATGCCAGCAAGGCGGGCACGATCCAGTTTCCATCCCGGGTGACGGTGGCGCGCTGGGTAACGATGGCCCAGCGCTGCCGTGGACTGTTATGGCTGGCAATAAATCGCTGCAAATCCGGCATAACTCAAAAGTACATTGTAACTTTATTTTTCAAATTGTAGATCCATCCTGTATGAAATATCTATCCGAATACCGCGATCCGGCTCTGGTCGCTCAGTATTTGGAAGACATCCGGCAGGTGGTTACCCGCCCTTGGGTGATCATGGAAATCTGCGGCGGGCAGACCCACAGCCTCGTAAAAAACGGGTTGTTGGATTTGCTGCCGAAAGAAATCCAGCTCGTACATGGACCGGGCTGCCCCGTTTGCGTTACACCGATCCGTCTGATTGACCAGGCAGTGCATCTGGCCCTGAACGAACATGTTATTCTTTGTTCGTTTGGTGATATGGTTCGGGTGCCCGGGTCAACAAAAAGTTTACTGGAGGCCAAAGCTGCGGGTGCGGATGTGCGCATGCTGTACTCTCCCCTGGAGGCGCTCAAAATCGCCAAAGAAAATCCGCAGCGGGAGGTGGTGTTCTTTGCGGTCGGTTTCGAAACCACGGCTCCCGCCAATGCACTTTCAGTGCTGCAGGCGTTGCAGGAGGGGATTACCAATTATTCCATTTTAACGTCACATGTGTTGGTGCCACCCGCGATGGAAGCCCTATTGTCCGACGAAACGAATATCGTTCAGGGATTTCTCGCAGCCGGCCATGTCTGCACAATCATGGGCATGGGCGAATATTATCCCTTGGTGGAGAAATTTAAAGTACCGGTAGTGATTACCGGGTTTGAGCCGGTGGACTTGCTGCAAGGCATTGCCATGGTGGTGAAGCAACTTGAACGGGGAGAACACCGCCTGGAGAACCAGTACAGCCGGATGGTAACAGCCGCTGGGAACCGTGCTGCACGTGAGGTCATTGATCGCGTATTCGAGACGTCCGACCGGGAGTGGCGCGGCATGGGTACGATTCCGGGTAGTGGTTACGAGTTGCGCGGTGCGTATGCTGCCTATGATGCCAGCCACAAATTTCAGGTGCCAGCTGTGCGCGCTTCGGAAAACAAGGCGTGTATAGCCGGCGAAATTTTACGTGGCCGGAAAAAACCAAATCAGTGTACCGAGTTTGGCACACGCTGTACGCCGGCCAGTCCGCAGGGAGCGCCTATGGTCTCGTCTGAGGGCGCCTGCGCAGCGTACCACCATTACGTGCATGTAAGCGAACGGCCCGTATCCGGATAACACATGGCAACACAAAACATGCAGATGAACCTGAGCTGTCCGATGCCGGCGTTGGATTTTGATGTCATCACGCTTGGCCATGGCAGTGGTGGCACACTGATGCAAAAGTTGTTGGACAGCGGTGTTTTTTCGCTGCTCGCAAATCCGATACTGGATCAGCGTCACGATGGCGCGATCATCCCCTGGCAAGGTCCACTTGCTTTCAGCACCGACAGCTATGTGGTTTCACCCCAGTTCTTTCCGGGCGGAAATATTGGCGATCTGGCCGTGAACGGCACGGTGAATGACCTGGCCATGTGCGGGGCGGTGCCAAAGTATTTGTCGCTTTCATTTATTCTGGAGGAAGGCTTGCAGATGGCCGAGTTTTGGGAAATCATGACCACGATAAAGGCAGCGTGTGTTCGGGCGGGGATTGAGGTAGTGACAGGTGACACAAAAGTTGTTGAACGGGGCAAGGGTGATAAGATTTTTATCAACACCTCCGGCATCGGTACCCTCCATCCGAAAGCAGCGGTCAGCCTGCAAAATATTCGCCCCGGCGATGTGGTATTACTCAGTAACGCCATTGCTGCCCACGGTATGGCGATCATGTCGGTACGCAAAGAGTTGGCGTTTGAGTCCGAAATCCGGAGTGACACGCGTTCGCTGAGCGGCGTCATTCAAAAGTTGATCGACAGGTTTGGTGCGCAGATTCACTTTCTGCGCGACCCCACGCGCGGAGGTGTCGCTTCCGTTCTGAATGAGATCGCCACCGATGCCCGCGTGGGTATTGATATCCGGCAGAAAGATATTCCCGTGGAGGAGGCGGTTGCCAGTGCGTGTGAGGTATTGGGTCTTGATCCTTTGTACGTAGCCAACGAGGGTGTTTTCATTGCCGTAGTAGCGGAGGCCATTGCGCAAGCGGCCGTGGATTTGCTTCGGGCGGAGTCCGAAAGTGCACAGGCTGTCGCGATCGGAGAGGTAACGTCTGAACATACCGGCCAGGTGGTGTTAACCAGTACTATCGGAGGCAGGCGCGTGGTAAACCGGCTCGCCGGCGAACAATTGCCGAGAATTTGTTAAGGCTACATCTTCTTCAGAAAAAGAATAATGGAAAGCCTGCCCGGCAATGTCTACAACAGTCAGGTAGAAATATGAAGTACATCCTACAATCTGGGTAGTTCTGTTTTTGATGGCACAGTTTGCCGAATAACAAAGCAGGGATGCGCTAAAAAAAGGTTTATCTTGGGAGCCATGAATGAAACCATTCGCTGGGGTATTTTAGGGTGCGGAAAAATTGCACGTAAGTTTGCGTCAGACATCGCCTGGGTGCGGCATGCTTCGCTGGAAGCTGTGGCCGCGCGTGATCTGGCACAGGCCCAAAAATTTGCGCTCGACTTTTCGGCACGGCGTGCCCATCACGGGTATGAGGCACTAGTGGCTGATCCCAACATCGATGCCATCTACATTGCCACGCCCCACAGTTTACACTATGAGCATGCGCGGTTATGTCTCGAACATGGCAAAGCCGTGCTCTGCGAGAAAGCATTTACCATCAACCTGCGTCAGGCCCAGGAGCTGGTCAGCCTTGCACGCACGAAGAAAGTCTTTCTGATGGAAGCGTTTTGGACGCGCTTCCTGCCACACTATATTGTGATGAAAAACATGCTGCGCGAGGGAAAAGTGGGCACGCTTCAATATCTCTATGCTGAGTTTGGATTTCGCCCCACGCCACCGATTCCGGCCCGAATCTACGATCCGAACCTCGGAGGTGGTTCCCTGCTCGACGTGGGTGTGTACCCGGTGTTTCTGGCGCTGGATGTTCTGGGCCGGCCCGATGAACTGGATGCCGTGATGACAAAAGCGCCAACCGGTGTTGATGCCCAGTGTGCCATACGCTTTCAATACCGTACTGGTGCGATTGCCAGTTTGTTTTCATCGTTCACGTCCAACCTTGCCACAGGTGCCGACCTTGGAGGCGACAATGGTCGCATC
>CANGUI010000183.1 GCA_947457025.1 Flammeovirgaceae bacterium
AATTCATGCGACACATTGGCGATGAAATCCCGACGGAAGGTTTCTACTTTTTTTAGTTCGTCAATCTCTCGCTCTTTCGAACGGGTAAACGTAAAGACTTCTTCGTAAATGCCGCGCATGGGATTGAACAAGCCAGGACGTTCTACCAGAAAGACCGCATCTTTCTCTTTCTTTTTCTTCTTTTTCGATAACAACTTATTGATACGTTTTGCCTCGCGTAACACAACCAGCTGAAAAAATCCGTGTACAACCAGAAAAGCTACCCAAAAAATAACAACCCCTACCGATACCAACCTGGAGCGGTCAAAAGCATCGGCCAGCGAAAGTAAATACACGCATCCGCCAGTGATACACACGGATACAAACATGGAAAGAATCCAGCCATCAAAGAATCCGGGCCTAAACTTCATTGAACTTATATCCCACACCTTTTACGGTGGAAATATAGTCATCTCCGATCTTTTCGCGCACTTTGCGGATGTGCACGTCTACCGTACGGGCCAACACATATACATCCGAGCCCCAGATGTTCTGCAATAAATCGTCCCGGCTGAAAACCTTGTTTGGATGCTGCGCCAGGAAATAAAGTAACTCAAACTCTTTCTTCGGAAGACTCACTTCACGGCTGTCAACCTTTACCGTATAGCTGGTACGGTCGATAATCAGATTGCCGATCTTGATCTGGGTTTGGGTAGATTTCTTTTTTGAGTCACGGCGAAACAAGGCACTGATGCGACTGATCAATGCCCGCGGCTTAATTGGCTTGGTGATATAATCGTCCGCACCGACATCAAATGCGGCCACTTCCGAGTACTCTTCACTACGGGCCGTCAGAAAAACGATGAACGCATTTTGCATCTCGGGCATTGCCCGCAACTGGCGGCAAGCCTCTACGCCGTCCATTTTCGGCATCATGATATCCAGCAACACAAGGTCGGGATGAAACTTTCGGGCGCTCTCAACCGCCGAACTGCCATCGATGGCAACCCGAACTTCATAGCCCTCTTTTTCCAAATTATACTTCAGCAACTCTAGAATGGGCTCTTCGTCATCGACTACAAGAACTTTGTGTGACGGTTTACCCATAGCTTTCGAATTTCGTCAAAAGTATCCAGAAATTAAGCCAATGGAAAGCCGGTGTTAAGGACTTAACAAAACCTTAATGGCTGACGGTAGTCTGCCATAAAACGCGTGCGCTTCCAAATTTTCCGAGAAAACACAGTCATGACATCGCCTTTGCAGGTGCGTTTTCCAAAACAAAAGTAAGATTGCTGCGCGGAAGCACAGCCAATGTCACTACCACTTGCCGCTGACTTTGGCGCTCTGCATGGTAGAAGCATTTTTAAACCTCGAGCCAAATAATTTCTTTTTACGCTGCCGTCTGATCAGGTGGTTGCATGCGGTATTCCGCGTCATACCACCCTTTGCGAATCTCTTAGCACAAACCAGCTTGATTCGGTGGACGTAGCAAACGACTGATACCACCGGAGCAAGTGCCGGCACGTAAATCGGAAATTTTTTTTAGTACTCAGTCTACCGGGTACCGCGCTTGCCATTGCCGGATGTAGTGACGGATGTTTCCACCAGCGTTCGTATGAAAATCTTCGCGAAATGAAGATTGGCGGGCCTGGTAAAACCGATAGGCCATGAAGTACGTGTTGTTGGGTAGTTGATGGCCAAAACGCCGGAATGTTTGCGGCTGGTGGAGTTGGAGTGTATCCATGTTGGTTACAATCTGACGAATAAATTCACGCTTGCGCCTTCGCTTCACAGAGTCTGGCTCTCGCGAAAAGGATCGGTAAAGGCTATCCAACAGCCCGGTGGCCCGAAGTACATAGGCCGACCTCTTGCGGTAATCCTGGTCTTCGTGCAGATACTGCACGTACTCGTTAGCACCTGTGCCAAACGCATGCCGTAGAAACGCGTAGGCAGCTGTGTCGCCAATGAATGAGGCAATGTTTTCATTCAACTCCACACTATCGGGCACCCAGAAGGTGGTGTGCACCATTTCGTGAATAATCAGGCTGGCCAGATCACCGGCGTTTCTCTCCAGCATACCTGTCAGGATCGGATCATTGAACCAACCGAGCGTTGACCAGCCTCCCGGATTGCGGATGCTAACATCCCACCCTTCGGCTTTCAGCCGTTGCGCTTCCGCACGCGCTTTGGACTCGTCAAAAAAACCTTTGTACGGCACATCACCCACCACGGGAAACGTCCAGAGGTGGGGTTCGAGCTGAAACTCACGGCATGCGGTAACCACCCAGAGAATTTCTTGCCCCTGCTGGTCATAGACCATTTTATAAACATCCGTGTCGCGCAAGCCTAGTGAGTCGATAGCGTATTTCCGTACATCCTGGATCAGGTGTAATTTTACCTTAAGGGAATCCGGAAAACCGGGCTCCGCAAGCAACTCCTCCACAGGGCGTGCTTGCCAAATGATCTTCAACTGCCCCCAGCCCTGCTCCAGCCCGTATGCCAGCAGTGAACGAAACATGAAAATGAGAAGCACCGCTACTCCCGCGAAGGCCAAACCGATTTTTTTTGCTATCCCCATCAAACCACAGTTATCATATAAACTTCCGGCCAAAAATACCTCTTTGTGAATCTTCCCAGCATGTTCAGCTTTTTTCGAGTGCCTACTCAGATCGCTTTGTCGCAAAAAGTTAAACCGCCTCGAAAACCACAAATGCCCAAATACGGTCAAAAACAAGGTGTGCAAAAGTTCAGAAAATCCGAATTCTAACAATAGCGTGTGATGCGACCGCTCGGGAAACAATTATCTCCCCGTCCGCATGCTCAGGCCGATTGGCATTAACCCCGAAAAACCACCTTGTACTGAGGCACCCATAAATCGTAATTTTGGTTTACTAAAATAATTAGCATTACTTTTGGGCTTTCGACGAAAAACAAACACTATACGATATGACAGACGCGAAAGAAAAACTGAAGGCACTTCAGCTCACCATTGACAAGCTGGAGAAAACCTACGGGAAGGGAACGGTGATGAAGCTGAGTGATGAACGGGTAATTGACGTTCCGGCTATTTCTACCGGCTCGCTTGGCTTGGATATTGCGCTCGGCATCGGAGGGATTCCTCGGGGCCGGGTAACAGAGATTTATGGCCCGGAATCTTCCGGTAAAACCACCCTGACGATGCATTGCATCGCCGAAGCGCAGAAAAAAGGCGGGATGGCGGCGTTTATCGATGCTGAACATGCATTCGACAAGAGCTATGCAGAAAAACTAGGAATCGACACGGAGAACCTGCTGATCTCTCAACCCGACAATGGCGAGCAGGCCCTGGAGATTGCCGAACACCTGATCCGGTCTGGTGCCATTGATATCATCGTAATCGATTCGGTGGCTGCCCTGGTACCCAAAGGCGAATTGGAAGGTGAAATGGGCGAAAGTAAAATGGGGTTACAGGCTCGCCTGATGTCGCAGGCGCTACGCAAGCTCACGGGCACGATCAGCAAAACCGGGTGCGCCTGCGTATTCATCAACCAGTTGAGGGAAAAAATCGGGGTAATGTTCGGCAACCCGGAAACCACTACGGGTGGCAATGCCCTTAAGTTCTATGCATCGGTTCGCTTGGACATTCGGCGAATCGGACAAATCAAAGAATCTTCGGATGACATCACCGGCAACCGAGTACGGGTGAAGGTGGTGAAAAATAAAGTAGCGCCGCCCTTTAAAGTGGTGGAGTTTGACATCATGTACGGACGCGGAATCTCTAAATCCGGTGAGATTGTGGATTTGGGTGTGGAGTTAAATGTCATCCAGAAGTCGGGCTCCTGGTTCTCCTACGACGGCAATAAGCTTGGTCAGGGCCGTGATGCCGTGAAACAACTGATTGAAGATAACCCTGAACTGGCGGAGGATCTGGAAAAGAAAATCAAGGAAAAACTTGCAACCGGCGAAGCCGTAGAGAAAAAAGAGGCATGACGCTTCTTTTTTTGTCGTCAGGCAGCGTATAGCCAGGGTACGAGGGTTACAGAAGCCAGCCAGATAATCAGGATACAGACGAGGTCTAGTAAAACGCCTGCCCGCAGCATTTCTACCATTCGGATATGGCCGCTGGCAAATACGATTGCATTTGGCGGTGTGGCTATCGGAAACATAAATCCGATGCTGGCGCTGAGCGTTACTGGCATGGCCAGCAGAATGGGATTTGCTCCAAGGCCGCTTGCAATACCGAACACAACAGGCACGAATACCTGAACCAAAGCTACGTTGCTCATAAACTCGCTGAGAATAACTCCAACTACGATCAGGATCAGGATGAGCCACGCATTTAAAGTTGACTGTGCTGCAATCCATTTTCCAACTTCCTGGATGATGCCGGTATTTTCCATCGCTTGTGCCAGGCACAAGCCGCCGCCAAAAAGTAACAGTATCCCCCACGCGAGTTTTGAGGTATCGGACCAGTCTAGAATCATCGTGCCTTTGCGCCAGTCGGCTGGTACAACAAACATCAGTAAGCCGCCCGCCATACCAATGTTGGTATCGTTCAAGAGTTCTTTACCTAAAAAGAGATTTAGGGGTTGTTGGAAGATCCAAAAAAGAGAAGTGCTGCAAAAAATGACCAGTACCCATTTCTCGGCCGGACGGAGCCGCCCCATTTCGAGGAGCCGGCCGGCAATCATTTCGTCTGAGCCGTTAATCTTGTTGAGCCGGTTCGGATAGAGTAATCGGGTAAGGATGATGTAGGTGGCCAGCAACGTAGTGAACATGACCGGAACGCCTACCAGCATCCATTTTCCAAAATCGAGTTTTTGGTGATAGAACTGATCTAGCAGACCTGCAAAAACAACGTTAGGGGGGGTACCGATGATGGTGGCCAGGCCGCCTAAAGTAGCAGAGTAACCAACCACCAACATCAGGCTGAGTGCGAAATTCCGCTCCTGGCGACCGGTGCTGGCCGTGGGGTTTTCATGTACGAGCTTGATGACCGAAATCGCGATTGGCAACATCATCATGGCTGTTGCTGTATTGCTGATCCACATGCTGATCAGGGCCGTTGCCGCCATGAATCCGAA
>CANGUI010000184.1 GCA_947457025.1 Flammeovirgaceae bacterium
CGAAAAGGAAAAGCTTTTTAATGCAAGTAAGAAGTAGGTTTGATTTCGCGTCTTTTACTAGATCCGACGTACAGTGCTGAGCAGCCATAACGCTTGATACTGTTTGCGATTTCAAAAAATATCCAATTGTATTTTCTCTGGCAGGTTGCACGGCGTGTTGTGCAGCAGGTAGTTATGCCGTTGCACGTTGCTCTTTGTTTTTCCGGGGTACCCCTTTTTGGTTTCGCATTGCTGAAAACCCAGAACTAATCAATCTGAAAAATACCCCCATGTAGGGAGCGTGATCAGGTGTTTGTTTCAGGTGGCAAACGTTGAGTACTATTCCTTGAGTCTGCACGTGTTCCCATGAGTGTGTACGGCTGCATCGCCCTCATCTCTTCTGCGCGAAAAACCCCACAAGCAGATTCAGGATGTCATCGCGGTTATCCACATACCGGGCATCTGGCATTTGCTGATTGAAGGCCACCAATCTTGCTTCGTATTCTTCTTCCGAGATCTGAAAGCTTCGCATCAGGTATTGTTTGGTTTTCGGATCTTCCATCACCAAGCGGAATACACGCGTTTTTTCAAACTCTTTTTGCACCTGCATCAGCTTGCGTTTTTCACGCTTCTCTTTACTGAAGTAGTCAAACTGAACACCAAAACTGACACCCACACCAAAAGTCTGCATGTAGGTATTTGAAATCTGTCCTGCCGGGTTCATCAGCCGGATGGGTGGTACTGCTTTTTTCCATCGCTCTGCCCCCTGAGGGGTATAGCTTCCGTAGATGGTAACAGACTCGAGCAATTCGGGGATTTCGCGCATACGTATGCGCACGCGGCCAGCCGGCAGCGCGATGATACTTTGCCGCTGGTAGCCGAGGCGCGTGAAAATTACGGTATCGCCAAACAAACACCGACAGTTCAACCGACCGTTTTCGTCGCTGATGGTAGACGATTTTCTGCCCCGGGCGCCGATGGCTACAAAGGGTATCGGTTGTTTGCTGGCCGAGTCGAGCACGATACCGGCCAGGTCGAATTCCTGCGCATTCACCAGGTTACTCCACCCAATGAGGAACATAAGGCAAAGATAAAGTAGCGGCCCTCTCACGTGAGCGTATTTACATTCAGGATGAATACGCCCGCGGGAAAGTTGGATCTTATATAAATTTATTGGCCAGCTGGCCACAGGCGGCATCAATGTCTTTACCACGGCTTTTACGGATACGCGTTACAATTCCATTCGATTCCAGCAGATGTTGGTACATGGCAATGGCCGAATCCGAGGCCTGTTGAAAAAGCCCGGCATCTATCGGGTTATACTCGATCAGGTTCACCTTTGAAGGCACCCGCAGGCAAAATTTCAAAAGGGCGTTTGCCTGCTCGGGCGAGTCATTAATTCCCTTCCATACTACATACTCATAGGTAACCTTGCGTCGTCTTTTCTGATACCAGTACTCGAGTGCCTCCCCCAGTTCTTCCAGGGGGTTGGTATCGTTAATCGGCATGATGGAAGAGCGGGTTTCATTCAAGGCGGCGTGCAGCGAAACAGCCAGGTTGAATTTCACTTCGTCGTCAGCCATTTTTTGGATCATTTTGGCAATGCCGACAGTACTTACGGTAATCCGTTTACTGGCCATATTCAATCCCTTTTGCGACGTAATCTTCTCGATTGCCTCCAGCACATTCGTGTAGTTGAGAAGAGGTTCGCCCATGCCCATGAAGACCACGTTCGTTAGCGGGCGATTAAAAAAAAGTTCGGCCTGCTGCTGAATGGCAACTACCTGATCATAAATCTCATCAGCATTCAGGTTGCGCATCCGCTTAAGCCGGGCGGTAGCGCAAAATTTGCAATCCAGGCTGCATCCAACCTGCGAGGATACGCAAGCCGTAATGCGTTTTTCCGTGGGGATCAGTACCGACTCTACAATCAACCCATCATGAAGTTTTACTGCATTCTTAATCGTGCCGTCAGCGCTTTGCTGCATGTGGTCGACCTGAATGTGATTGATCACAAAATGTTGTTTCAGCATCAACCTGGTTTCGAGGGAAAGATTACTCATTTGATCGAAATCTTTCGCAGACTTTTGCCAAAGCCATTCATGCACCTGGTGGGCGCGAAATGGTTTCTCTCCCTGGTCAACAAAGAACGCTTTTAGTTCTTCGAGTTTGAGTTTCCGGATGTCACGACGGACGATAGTTTCCATGCAAATGTGGGGCAAAGTTAACTGAAATGCAGCAGATCGTGTGGCTCTAAGTGGCGTATCGCGGCGTAATGATTGCCCGGTCGATGTACCTTTTGGGATGTTTCCGGTGGTGCGCTTGATTCTTTGAGCAAGTTGGGGTGGCCTACACCACTATCTGGCACCTAGTTCGTTTGTTGCTGTACTTGCGTTTCGCTTCGGGAAATGCGTTCTTCGCTGCAACAGATTTTGTATGCGGTGTTTTGCAATATTGATCGTATTTGTTGGACTGGCATCCTGCAGTCAGGCAGTACAAGAAGACGAGAACCTCGTGGAAAGCCTGATGAAATCAAACCGGGCTTTTTTTCAACGGTACCTCGATCATCGTGATGATTGGGAGATCCAGGTCATCTACACCCAGATCAACCGCGACTCGGCTAACCGGCCGGAGTTTACCAGCTACTATTTCAATTTCGATTCTTTGCGCTATTTCTACCCAGCATCAACCGTAAAACTGCCACAGGTTTTGCTGGCTTTCCAAAAACTGAATCGCCTGAACCTGCCCGGAGTCGACAAGTATACAACCATGTTGTCGGATTCGGTTTATCCGGGCCAGTCAACGGTTCGCCGCGATACAACAGCACAGAACGGTTGGCCATCGGTAGCTCAGTACGCTAAAAAAATACTGGTGGTGAGCGACAATGATGCATTCAATCGGCTGTACGAATTTGTGGGCCAGCGTGAGACCAACGGTGAGCTGCGGGCCAAGGGCTATCTCGCGCGGATTCTTCATCGGCTGGAGCGACCGCTATCGCCCGATCGAAATCGCCATACCGAGGCGATTCGTTTTTTGGATGAGCAGCAGCGCGTGCTGTTTCAGCAGCCGATGCAGATCAATGATTCCATCGTAGTATCAACGCCGGCTTTACGGGGTAGCGGCTACCTGCGGGGCGATTCGCTTATACCAGAGCCCTTTAACTTCACCTACAAGAATTTCTATCCGTTGCAGGAGCAGCAGCGCCTGCTCCGTTCCATTCTTTTCCCGGAAACGATGCCTCTCCAACAGCAATTTGATTTATCCCCAAGCGATCGTGGGTTTTTGTTGCAATATCTTTCTCAGTATCCGGCGGAGACTCTCTATCCGCCCTACTTCAGCGATACCACATTTTACGATGCCTATTGCAAGTTCTTGATGTTTGGTGAGGACCGCGCCCGGATTCCAGCCCAGCTGCGAATTTTTAATAAAGTGGGGGATGCCTACGGCTACCTGATCGACAATGCGTATATCGTTGATCTGGATAAAGGCGTTGAGTTTATGCTTTCGGCCGTCATCAACACCAATACTGACGGTGTTTTTAATGATGGCAAATACGAATACAGTACCCTGGGTTTCCCGTTTATGAAAGAGCTGGGGCGGGTGGTGTACGACCACGAGCAGAAACGCCACCGTCCGCGTAAGCCGGACTTGACGAGATTCAAATTATCCTACGATCGGCAACGATAAGGTTTGAAATCTGGCTGGAAACAGTCAATTTGCCGCCTCTTTTTTTATCCTATGCAAAAAAGTAACGCTGTCATCCTCACCGCCGGCTATCTGGACTCCAGCAACGGAAAAACTGCACACGGGTTAATCCGCGGTACGGATCGTTTCAATATTTTGGGTGTAATTGATAACCGGCATGCCGGAAAAGATGCAGGTGAGGTGCTGGATGGCCATCACCGGAACATACCGATCTACGGTTCGCTTAGCGAGTTCCGCTCCCACACTAAACTAGTGGCGAAGTATTGTGTGATTGGCGTAGCCACAAAAGGTGGCGTTATTCCGGATGCCCTGCGGGTAATCTTGCAGGAGGCACTGGAGCATGATCTGAGCATCGTAAACGGTCTCCACGACTATGTATCGGATCATCCCGAATTGGCCAACCTGGCCATGCAACGTGGGCTGGAAATCATTGACGTGCGCAAGCCGAAAAAATTTAAAGACTTGCACTTCTGGTCGGGTAAAATTAAGACGGTGCAATGTCCGAAGGTCGCCGTTCTTGGTACCGATTGCGCTTTGGGAAAGCGTACCACAACCCGCTTTCTTACCCAAGCCATGCAGCAAGCCGGCTACCAGGCAGAGATGATATACACCGGGCAGACTGGATGGATGCAGGGAGCCCGTTACGGTTTTGTGTTCGACAGCACCCTGAACGACTTCATTTCCGGCGAAATGGAGCATGCGATTTTACAATGCTGGGAAGAAGCCAGACCTGATATCATTTTTATTGAAGGGCAGTCTGCACTCCGAAATCCCAGCGGCCCAGCCGGATCGGAGTGGATTGTCTCAGCCGATGCCAGAGCAGTCGTGTTGCAACACCACCCGGCAAGAAAGCAGTACAAGGACCTTGAGTTTTATCCCGCATACATTCCCGATCTGAAAGATGAAATTGATTTAATCAGGCGTTACGGTGCTGAGACTGTTGCCATTACACTGAATACGGCTAAAATGCCGGAAACAGAAACGCGGGCGCTTGCCGGCAAGTATACAAATGAATTGGGGATCCCGGCAATTCTTCCGCTTGAGGACGGTGTTGCCAGTCTCGTTCCTCTGTTCGCTCAGATGATCGAGAAGTCAAGAACCACTCTTTAGAATTACGCAAAATGAGAATAAAGAACATTGAAGTTTGGTCGTCCGATCTGGGCAATCTCCGTCCCTACACCATTGCCTTCAAGACGGTTGATGAGGTGCGGAATGCATTTGTGGAAATCACCCTGGCTAATGGAGTCAGCGGTATCGGATCAGGAAATCCAAGTGAATATGTGGTAGGTGAAAACCTCAATCAAACACTCGAGGCACTGCAGGAAAACAATCTCGAGTTTTTGATTGGTCG
>CANGUI010000185.1 GCA_947457025.1 Flammeovirgaceae bacterium
AAGTATGCCATAATTGCCTTTTCCGGAAATCGGAATGGGGACTGCGTCATTGAACTTTGCCCCCACCTGAATACGTTACATTCCCGGAACCCAAACCCGCATTTGGGCTATATTTGCCCCTCAGCATCACGAAACAGAACCTTTTCTTTTGGGAAGAATGAATAGTAAACGAGTCCTATTGATGATTTTAGATGGCTGGGGTATCGCCAAAAATACCCGCGTATCAGCTATCGACCACGCGAAAACACCATTTATCCATTCTCTTTATCGGGTTTACCCGCATAGCAAACTTCAAGCTTCTGGTTTAGCTGTGGGTTTGCCGGAGGGGCAGATGGGCAACAGTGAAGTCGGCCACATGAACATCGGGGCTGGCCGCATCGTGTACCAAGACCTGGTGCGGGTAAACAAAGCCATTGAAGAAAGAGAACTCGATCATCATCCGGTGCTGGTGCAAGCTTTTCAGTATGCCAAAGACAATCACAAATCAGTTCATTTTATCGGGCTGGTTTCGGATGGTGGCGTGCATGCCCACCTCGAGCATCTCAAAGGACTGGTGAGTATCGCACATCGCCAGCAGGTAGACCAGCTTTTCATTCATGCGTTCACGGATGGGCGCGACACGGACCCGAAAGGCGGCTACAATTACCTTACTGATTTGCAGCACCACCTGGCACACACCACGGGCCGAGTGGCTTCCGTAGTAGGTCGGTATTATGCCATGGATCGTGACAAAAGATGGGAGCGCGTAAAACTGGCCTACGACCTGCTGGTGCATGGAGTGGGCACCCCCGCCAACGATGTGCTGGAGGCAGTGAAGAATTCCTATGAGGCGGGGATTACTGATGAATTTATTAAGCCAATCATCGCTACCGAAAACGGGAAGCCGGTGGCCACGATTCAAGCCGGTGATGTGGTGCTTTGCTTCAATTTCCGCACTGACCGGGGGCGCCAGATTACGCAGGCTCTTACGCAGCATGACTTCCACGAACAGAACATGAGCAAATTGCCCCTGCACTATATTACGCTGACAAATTATGACGATACGTTCCAGAATGTGCAGGTGATTTTCGATAAAGATAACCTGGCAAATACATTGGGCGAGGTTGTGGCAAAAGCAGGCCTCCACCAAATCCGGATTGCCGAAACGGAGAAGTACCCGCACGTAACGTTCTTCTTTTCCGGTGGTCGTGAGGAGGTGTTCCCCGGCGAACGGCGCCTGCTGTGTCCTTCCCCGAAAGTGGCTACCTACGACCTGAAGCCGGAAATGAGTGCAGCCGACATCCGCGACTCCATCATTCCTGAGCTGCAGAAAAAAGAAGCAGCATTTATCTGCCTGAACTTTGCCAACCCCGACATGGTTGGACATACGGGCGTTTTTGAAGCGGCAGTAAAAGCTTGCGAAACGGTGGATCAATGTAACCAGGCCGTAACCGAAGCAGCCCGGCAAAATGGCTATACCGTGCTCATCATTGCCGACCATGGCAATGCCGACATGATGATGAATGAAGATGGCACACCCAACACGGCGCATACCACAAACCTGGTTCCCTGTATATTGGTTGATGATGATTTTCGCGGGAAACTGAAAGATGGAAAATTGGGGGACCTGGCACCGACCATTCTGAAATTAATGGGACTGGCAATACCACCGGAAATGACCGGTAACGTGCTAATAGATTGACCAATGCGCGTACTTTTTGTGGGACTATTCGTTTTGGCAGGGTTTGGTTGCGAGCAACAAAACACAGCCTATGTGAAGCCTTTTCTGGATGTCGACAGCCTGGTGACCAACCAAGTCAGATTACTCACTGCACGAAAAGCCATCTTACACAAAACGGCTACGGTGGGTAACAGGCATGACGATCAGCTGTGGCAGCCCGACAGCGCGCAGTGGGCAAACGAATTTGATATCTTTCGTCAGTTCGACGCCATTAATCGCCCGGGATTTCGCGGCGTTTACGAGGCGACAACGGCGCCCGACACACAAAGTAATTTGTTGGTTGAGCGTTTTGCCGCAAGCCAACCCGCCCCGGTGTCCTGGCTAAAGGTATATTATCTTCAAAGCCCAGGCAACATCCGAAAAATGGAGGGATACTATCAGGAGCATAATGCCCTGTTCACATCGGCTCGGCATGTTACCTGGGAGTTGGAACCGGTGGACCAACGGCTGCAGGTTACCCATTTTACCGTTCGCGGTTTCCAGAAGATGGTTGCCAGCGATTCGGTGCAATACCGGATTGAAGGAATCATCAATGAATAGCAACGTTCAGCAAAAAGCATAAACCGAAGCAGATTACGTCATTGTCTCTATGGCCAGGACACAGCAGCTCGAGGAATCACCCAAGAAAAAGGTAGACCGGGAGGGTATTCGGAAACTTTACCGCATTTTCCGTTTCGCCTGGCCCTATCGGCAGACATTCTTCGTAGGCCTCCTGGCTTTGGCGCTTTCCAGCGGTACGCTGTTGGCTTTTCCCTTTCTGGCAGGTAAACTGCTGGATGCCGCTCAAGGGCGAAGTACTTTCTTTCTAACCACCATCAATCAGATTGCGCTGGCCTTACTTGCGGTTCTTTTTGTACAGGCTATTTTTTCATTTATCCGGGTTATGACCTTTTCAGTGGTGAGCGAAAAGAGCCTGGCCGATTTGCGGCACAAGCTCTATGAAAAAATCATCTGGCTTCCGCAAACATTTTATGATCGCCACCGCGTGGGAGAACTGGTCAGTCGCCTGACGTCCGATGTGGGCACGCTGTCCGACACCTTCAGTTGGTCTTTGGCTGAATTGTTGCGTCAGGCCTTGACGCTGCTGATCGGTATCCCGCTGATTTTTATCCTGACTCCCCAACTCACCACGTTTATGCTTCTGACGTTTCCCGTGTTGGTGCTGGCGGCCATATTCTTCGGGAAATTCATCCGGAAACTATCGCGGAAAACCCAGGATCAGCTAGCGCAGGCAAATGTGATCGTGGAGGAAACATTTCAGTCGGCCACTGTTGTGAAAGCCTTCACAAACGAATCTCTCGAAGTGAACCGGTATCTGGCGGCCCTGCAGGCGGTGGTAAAAACCGCTATCCACGGTGCCCGGTACCGCGGCTTATTTATCTCGTTTGCCATTTTTGCGCTGTTTGGAGGCATTGTAGCGGTGAGCTGGTACGGTGCTGCACTGGTGCAGTCCAACCAAATCTCCGTTGGCGACATGTTGTCATTTGTTTTTTACACAACCTTCATTGGAGGTTCGATTGCCGGTTTGGCGGATTTGTTTAGTCAACTGCAGCGCGCCGTTGGCGCGTCTGAGCGCATCCTGGAGATGTTGGATGAGCCCGATGAGAAAACACCTAGGGCTCGTTCCCTAAAGCTTTCTGGCAGGCTGGAATTTCGGGAGGTCTCATTTTCATACCCTACCCGCGAGGATGTGGGCGTTCTCAAAAACTTGAATTTCAGTGTCCAGCCAGGCGAGAAAATTGCACTGGTTGGGCCGAGCGGTGCCGGCAAATCCACCATCATCAACCTGTTGATGCGATTGTATCCTGTGGCACAGGGTTCGATCCTGGCGGATGGCCAACCCATCCGTGAGATGAATCTGACGGCTTATCGTGAAAATATAGGTATTGTTCCGCAGGAGGTCATGCTCTTCGGTGGGTCGATTCGGGAGAACATTGCCTACGGCAAACCCGGAGCCACAGATGACGAGATTGTCGAGGCTGCCCGCCAGGCGAATGCTTGGGAATTCATCGGTACTTTTCCCGAAGGTTTGGCCACCCTCGTGGGTGACCGAGGGGTGAAACTCTCCGGAGGACAGCGCCAGCGGATTGCCATAGCTCGCGCCATTTTGAAAAACCCTTCTATCCTAATCCTCGATGAAGCCACCAGTTCGCTGGATGCCCAATCTGAACAGCTCGTAAAAGATGCTTTGGAGAAACTCATGGCCAACCGCACCACCTTGATCATTGCTCATCGGCTAACCACCATTCGTACGGCTGACCGCATTCTGGTTATCAAGGATGGCCACATCGCCGAGCAAGGCACCCACAGCGATTTGGCTGCAAAAGTGAACGGTATTTACAGTAATTTGCTGAAACTCCAATTCGAACCGGCAGCATGACGAAGTCGCACCAACAGATTTTGCGGGATTTCAGGCTTCGTTCTACGAATAGCAGAAGCGATATTCTTAAGCTGTTCATCGACCAACCTCACGCACTTTCGTATTCTGACATTGAGAAAGAGGTCTCCCCTCAGTATGATCGTGTTACCGTGTACCGCACACTCAAAACCTTTCTAACCAAAGGTATGATACACAAAGTATTAGATGATCATGGCGCCCCCAAGTACGCGCTATGCAGCACAACATGTTCGCAAACCCACCACCACCATAATCATGTTCACTTTAAATGCAGTCAGTGTGGTCAAACCAGTTGCCTCGAAAAGGTGGAAATTCCCACGATCTCCCTTCCGGCCGGTTTTACGATTGATGAAATGAACCTTCTTATTCAAGGTGTCTGCCAGGCATGCAAATAACCGTAAAACGTAGCAGGTTTCGATGCACGCGGATTTATTGAAGAAAACGGAGTGCTTATTTTTGGATTATTTGGTAATTTGGTAATTTTGAAAAGAGAATTGAGTTTTCTTTTTTGCCGTTATTTCGGTTCAGAAAGGCTCGCTGTAAATAACAAGTTACTTTACGTTAATTTAAATGCTCTTATTCAGGTTACTAGGCTTTGATCTTGGGGACGAGACTTTTTTATATTCCGTTTTCGGAGCTATCATTATTCTTTTCCTATTGCTCGATCTGGGGGTTTTCAATAAAGAGGCCCACAAAATCACAACGCGGTCAGCCCTGATTCAATCGGTTTTCTGGGTTTTTGTCAGCACATTGTTCGGGATCATGATTCTCTTTTTGGACCATGATCCGGAAAGCGGGGGTACCAAAGGCGCCGTAGAGTACTTTTCGGCTTACCTTACCGAGTATGCGTTGTCAGTTGATAACATTTTTGTTATCCTGCTTATCCTGAAATATTTTAAC
>CANGUI010000186.1 GCA_947457025.1 Flammeovirgaceae bacterium
TACACGATGTCCAATAACAGTTGGAATAATCTGGGGGCGGGTCTTTCCCTCAATTTGTCGCCCTTGCAGATTTATGTGGTGGGCGATAATCTACTTCGCGTTCCGCTGGCACTCGCATCCGACGGTAACGTCAACCGTGTTATCAACAGTGCCCAGTTTTTCAACCTGCGCGTTGGCCTAAACTTCACGTGGGGGCGAATCAAAGAAGAAGAAAATAAGCCAAACAACAGCCCCACGGGAGGATCGAAACGCCCGCCACCAGCGAAGAAGCGCAGACGCTAGCCTTCTGGTTTACCGGGAGTAAACTAAAAAAGCTGATCCTTTTGGGATCAGCTTTTTTTTGCGTCAGTTTTCTGTGTTCACGATCCACAGGCTTCGCAGGCATCCGGATTATCCAAGGAGCAGGCCATATCTGAGCGTTTTTGATCGTAATCCCCACCTTGGCTGTTGTAGGGGATAGCTTGTTGCTGACCATCGGGCACCGCCACCTGGCCAACACCCGCCGCAGCTGGCAGAGCAACGCTAGCTTCCAGTTCTTGTACTGCGGATTGCTGCACCACTGCCTTGTCTACTGTGAACTTGATCGCGTCGGCAGCCGCATTTGTGCGCAGGTAGTACATGCCCGTCTTCAATCCCTTCTTCCAGGCATAGAAGTGCATGGAAGTAAGTTTGCCGAAATTCGGGTTGGTGAGGTGAATATTCAGGCTCTGCGACTGGCAGATGTAGGCACCGCGGTCGGCCGACATGTCGATAATCGCTTTCTGGGATATCTCCCACACTGTTTTGTAAACGTCTTTGATGTGTTGGGGGATTTCGGGTATGGCCTGAATGCTGCCATTGGTGGCAATCAGCTTCTGGCGCATGGTTTCACTCCAAAGTTTCAAATCAATCAGGTCCTTCATCAGGTGTTTATTGGCCACAATGAATTCACCGGATAGTGTTCTGCGGGTATAGATGTTGGATGTGTAGGGTTCAAAGCACTCGTTGTTACCCAGAATCTGCGAGGTGGAGGCTGTGGGCATGGGGGCGAGCAAAAGTGAATTGCGAACCCCATATTTTTTTACATCCTGCTTAAGTGTATCCCAATTCCATCTGCCCGATTCGGGGGTTACACCCCACATATCGAACTGGAAGATGCCTTTGGATACAGGCGATCCCTTACAGGTTTCATACGGACCGTGCTCGCGGGCAAGTTCCATAGATGCCTCCATGGCGCCGAAGTAGATAGTTTCGAAGATGTCTTTGTTCAAGCCACGGGCTTCGTCACTGTCGAAGGGCATGCGCAGCATGATAAAGGCGTCTGCGAGACCTTGTACACCAATCCCAATAGGGCGGTGGCGCATGTTTGATTTGCGAGCCTCTTCCACCGGATAGTAATTGATATCGATAACCTTATTCAGGTTGCGCGTCACTACCTTAGTGATTTCATATAGCTTTTGGTGATCGAAGGCGCCGTTGGCAATGAATTTCGGCAAAGCGATTGAAGCCAGATTGCAGACGGCTACCTCATCGGGCGATGTGTACTCAATGATCTCGGTACAGAGATTGCTGGACTTTATAGTACCCAGATTCTTTTGGTTCGATTTTCGGTTAGCGTGATCCTTGTACAAGATGTACGGGGTGCCGGTTTCAATCTGCGCTTCGAGCACTTCAAACCAAAGATCCTGTGCTTTTACCTGACGGCGGGCGCGCCCTTCAGCCTCGTATTTTTCGTAGAGACGCTCAAAATCTTCTCCCCAGACCTCGGCGAGTCCGGGCGCCTCATTTGGGCAGAATAACGACCACATCTCGTTATTTTCCACGCGCTTCATGAACAGGTCGGGTATCCACATCGCATAGAAAAGATCGCGGGCCCGCATCTCCTCTTTACCGTGGTTTTTCCGCAGGTCGAGGAAGTCAAACACATCCGCATGCCAGGGCTCGAGGTAGATGGCGAAGCTGCCTTTCCGCTTGCCGCCGCCCTGATCTACATAACGGGCGGTCATATCAAAATTCCGGAGCATGGGCACAATGCCGTTGGAAGTACCGCCGGTTCCTTTGATGTACGACCCTTTCGCACGGATGTTGTGGATGCTTAGCCCGATGCCCCCGGCCGATTGGGAGATCTTGGCACACTGTTTTAAAGTATCATAGATACCATCGATGCTGTCGTCCTTCATGGTCAGCAGGAAGCAGGACGAGAGCTGAGGCTTGGGCGTTCCGGCATTAAAAAGTGTTGGTGTGGCGTGCGTAAACCACTTTTCGGACAACAGGTGGTACGTTTCAATGGCCGATGAAATGTCTTCGCCATGGATGCCAACTGCCACCCGCATCAACATGTGTTGCGGACGTTCTACAACCTTGCCGTCAACTTTCATCAGGTAGGAGCGTTCCAGGGTTTTGTAGCCAAAATAATCGTAGCTGAAATCCCGATCATAGATGATGGCTTCGTCTAGAACAAGTGCGTTTTCGCGGATGATGCGCCAGGTTTCTTTGCCGATGAGGGGGGCATTAGTACCATTTTTCGGATCCACGTACGTATACAGCCGCTTCATGGTGTTCGAAAACGACTTGCTGGTGGTTTTATGGAGGTTGGAAACGGCCAGGCGAGCCGCAAGCTTGGCAAAGTCGGGGTGGCGGGTCGTCATGGTAGCTGAAATCTCGGCTGCCAGGTTGTCGAGCTCCTGCGTGGAAACCCCATCGTAGAGGCCGTTGATCACTTTCATGGCAACCTCTACCGGATTGACAAACTTCGGGTCGAGCCCGTAGCAGAGTTTTTCAATACGGGCGGTGATTTTATCGAACTTAACGGATTCCCTTCTCCCGTCGCGTTTTACTACAAGCATGGCTGTTGTTAATTAATAAGTTAAAAAAATGAACATGAAAATAACTAAAAATCTTCGTTCAGGGAAAATTTTGGAACGGTTTCTTTTTCAGCACTTTTCAACACCCCGGCTTTTTGGTACTCACCCACGCGTTTTTCGAAGAAATTGGTTTTTCCGCGCAGCGAGATCATTTCCATAAAATCGAACGGGTTGGTGGCGTTATAAATCTTCTGGCCAATCAGTTCATTAAGCAGGCGGTCGGCCACAAATTCGATGTACTGCCGCATGGAGGCTGCGTTCATGCCGATCAGGTTGACCGGCAGTGCATCGGTGACAAACTCTTTTTCGATCTCCACGGCATCGCGGATGATCTCGATGACCCGTTGGTCTGGTAATTTATTGACCACGTGCCGGGTATAGAGATGACAGGCGAAATCGCAATGCAGTCCTTCATCGCGGGAGATCAGTTCATTGGAGAAAGTGAGCCCGGGCATCAGGCCGCGCTTTTTGAGCCAAAAAATAGAACAGAATGATCCGGAGAAAAAGATACCCTCAACGGCAGCGAAAGCGATCAAACGTTCCTGGAAGTTGCCATTTGAAATCCACCGCAGCGCCCAGTCGGCTTTCTTTTTTACACAGTCCAGGGTTTCGATAGCATGTAATAGCCGGTCTTTTTCACGGGGATCTTTTACATAGGTATCGATCAGCAGCGAGTAGGTTTCGGAGTGGATGTTTTCGATGGTAATCTGGAAGCCATAGAAAAATTTGGCCTCGGTGTACTGTACTTCACCCACGAAATGTTCGGCCAGGTTTTCGTTTACAATACCGTCGCTGGCGGCGAAAAATGCCAGCACGTGCGTAATGAAGTGGCGCTCGCCGTCGGTCAGGTTACTCCAGTCGGTTAGGTCCTGGCTCAGGTCAATTTCTTCCGCGGTCCAAAAACTGGCTTCCGCCTGTTTATAAAACTTCCAGATATCGTGGTGCTCAATGGGGAAGAGTACGAAACGATCTTTGTTCTCATTTAAAATGGGCTCATCCTGTAAAATGTGGTTCATCGCATCTAATATGTTTGGTTGTAAGAAATCGAGTAACCTGTTTGAAGGATTGCTCGCACAAAATGTCTTTTTCCTTTATGCGCAGAACAGGCACACCTTTTCTGCTCAAAGAAGACAGCAAATATTTGAAATGAGTCATTCATATCAAAGGCGTTGCCGGTACTGTTGGGCTGATTCTCTCTTTGAAAAAAGAATCGAAGAAATGAAAGCACTTCATTTTCATTCACTTATCGAAAGTGGGTGAAGTGCGGAGTGAGATAAAAAAAACCGAAATATTTTTCGGAGGATTTCACGCGTGGCCGACAGTGATTTTGTTGAGACTTTTTGTTTAACGAAGTTCCTGACGCGCGGAGCATAGGGCCCGCGAAACGTCATTGCGCCCACCTGTTTCATCTGCCTACAGGCCCAGGTTGGGTGGGTTTAAAAGAGTTATCTGGTTAGAAATGAGTTGATTATATTTCGGTTCTTGTATTTGATTATATCTGCATGCGCACTATCTTTGCAGCCCATTTAACGAAAAAGTCATGTACGCAATAGTTGACGTTGCCGGTAAGCAATTCAAGGTAAGTAAAGACCAATACATATACGCCCCAAAAATGGAAGGAGAGGCGGGTACAGCCGTTGAGTTCGGGCGCGTGCTGTTGATTGATAACGAAGGCTCAGTTCAGGTGGGTTCCCCCACCCTAGACGGCGTCAAAGTCTCGGGTAAAATACTGGAGCACGTAAAAGGCGATAAAGAGATTGTGTTTAAAAAGAAACGCCGGAAGGGGTATGCTGTTAAAAATGGCCACCGCCAGCAGTATACTAAGGTGCAAATTGAAAGCATCGGGTAGGCTAGACGAATACCAATAGAAAAATACAAGTAAACGATAAGGAATCATGGCGCATAAAAAAGGGGAAGGTAAGGTAAAAAACGGCCGCGAATCGGAGAGTAAACGGCTCGGCATAAAGGTGTATGGAGGACAAAAGGTCGTTGCCGGTAACATCATTGTTCGCCAGCGCGGCACCAAGCACCACCCGGGAGTAAATGTTGGTATAGGCAAAGACCATACGCTGTTTGCACTAGCCAATGGGGTTGTCGCTTTTAAAAAGGGACGGGGAGATAAGTCTTTCGTTTCTGTTCTGGCCGAGGCATAATTTTACA
>CANGUI010000187.1 GCA_947457025.1 Flammeovirgaceae bacterium
GCAAAAGCAGCGCTGCATTTTTGCGTTCTTCCAGCGTACCTACCAGCAGGATATATTGATCCGGCAGCCGGTACTTTTGCCTGACTGCCAGGCGGACAGGTGTGGGTGTTTGCTCGTAAAACGGAGCGGCACACCCTTGATACACAACGCGAATCCGGGTGGCGTCAACGCCAAATAACTCCTCCAGATCGCGGGCGGTTTGCACACTGATGGCGATGATGCGATCGGCCACGCGGCACACGTGCCGCATTTTGGCGCGATAGATAGCCCGGTCGATGGGCGAGTACAGGTGCGGGTAACGCTCAAAGATCAGATCATGCACGGTGCACACCATGGGCAACCCTGCCGCCCGCCGCAGGGGCAGTTCATTGCTCAGCCCATGCAAAACATCAACTTTGTTTTGGCGCGCTGCCTTCGCCAGGGCCACCGAGCGCCAGTAGCTGCGAAAAAGTGCCGGCCCTGGGGCCGTGTGTACTTGAAAGGGTTCTTGCTGAAAAGCGGCCGTCTCCCCACGCCTGGAAAAAGAGGGCGTGAACAATACGTATTCATGTTCGGGAAATTCCCGCTGCAACGCGTCTACCACAAACCGGCTGTAGTTGCCCAGCCCGGTGAAGTTGTTGAAGAGCCGTTTGGCATCAAACCCGATTCTCACTTCTTGATTTCTTTATGATAACGGGCCAGGCTGGCCTCCACAATGGCAAGGGCACGCTGCTTGGGAAGAAACTCTTCCACCAAGACGCTCTTGTTTTCCAGCGTCTTGTAGTTTTCAAAAAAGTGCTTCAGCTCTGCCCGCAGATAATCCGGTACTTCGTCCACATCGGCAATTGCACTCACGCTGGCATCCTGCAGCGCCACGGCAATGATTTTGTCATCTGCTTCGCCGCGGTCGATCATCTGCATCACCCCAATCACGCGACACGGAATCAAACAACCCGGCACCACTTCCACCTGCGTGAGAACGACAATATCCAGTGGATCTCCGTCCTCGCCCAGCGTTTGCGGAATAAAGCCGTAGTTGAGGGGATAGTACATGGACGCATAAATCACGCGGTCGAGTTTGATCAGCCCGCTCACTTTGTCGATTTCGTATTTGGCCTTCGAGCCGCGGGGAATCTCGATAAAGGCATTCAGCCACTCGGGCGGCTGCTCGCCGGGGACCACTTCATGCCAGGGGTGTTGAATCATGGCTTGAAGGTAAAAAAGAAGCCCGGCTTTTGGGGCCGGGCCTCAGGAAATTCTCGCTGCCGGTTACTTGTTTTCTGCGGATGATCCTTTCTTGTCGTCTTTGGGTTTAGCTTCCGCAATCTTATCTCCGTCTTTCAGGCGTTTCGATACCACCAGGAAAGGGCCGGTGATCACCTGGGTGCTGTCGCTGATGCCTTTGGTGATTTCGATGTTGTCGTAATCGCTGATACCGGTTTCCACATCCACCATTTTGGCTACTCCTCCCTCATTTACGAATACAACCGTACGCGCCTTCTTCTCCACTTTCTTCTTCTCGTTGCTGTTGGTTACAACGGGGCCTTGGTCATCTTCGCCACCGGATTCCGTTTTTGTTTCGCCATCTGCCTCGCGGGTAGTTACAGCCGCAAGGGGCACTGACAGCACGTTGTCTTTACGGGTGGTGATGATTTCGACACTTGCCGTCATGCCGGGCCGAAACGGGTATGTATTTCCTTTCGCCACGAGATCCTGGTAAGAGGAGGCCAAAATCAAAATCCGCACTTCAAACTCCGTAATGGCATCAGCCGATACCTTGTCGCGGGCCGTGTTGGCAATATTCGTGACAAGGCCTTTGAATTTCTTGTCAAGAGCCGAGTACGAATCGACATCAATCACAGCCGTATCATGGAGGTGAACCCGCACAATATCGTTCTCATTTACGTTTACGCGTACTTCCATTCGGGTAAGGTCGGCAATGCGCAGCATTTCAGTGCCCTGCATCTGTGCAGTACCCACCACACGCTCGCCTTGCTTCACATTCAGTTTAGACACAATGCCGTTGAGCGGCGCCACCACGCTGGTTCTGCGCACGTTTTCGCGTGCCTCGCGTACGGTGGCTTCCGTACTCGTTACAATGAAGCGCGCAGCCTCCAGCGATTGCCGGGCGGCAGATAAATCATTCTGAGCCACCTTATAGTTTTGCTGCGCCAGCTGCCAATCCGCCTCCGAAATCACCTTTTCGTTCCAGAGTTTTTCCTGCCGCTTGTATTCCTGTTCGGCGCGGATAAATGTCGCCTCCGCACGCAACAACGAAGCCTCCGAAGATTTCACATTGGCCTTCTGCTGGTTCAGCGATGCCTCGCTGCGCTCCAGCTGGCTCTGCTGCTGATCGGGGCGAATCTTCACCAGCAGTTTACCAACGCTGACGGCATCGCCGTCCTCTACATTCAACTCGATGATCTCCCCCGACACTTCCGGGGCCAGCTTCACCTCCGTTACCGGCTGGATCGTGCCTGACGCACTAACCTTTTCCGTGATCGAAACCTTTTTCGCTTTCGCTAATTCCACTTCCAGAAGTTTCTCCTTACCAATCCAACCCTGAGCGCGGCCTACCATGAGAAAGATGATAAGCACAACCACCCCACCGATAAGGTAGTAGAGAACTTTATTCGATTTCTTTTTTTGCTGCTTTGCCATTACGTGTATAAAATTAAAGAGTGGAAATTATAAGTCGATAGTTTTGCCCTCGTAGAAATCGAGCACCTTTTTCTTGAAGATGAAGTCGTATTTCGCCCGGAGAAGATCCGACTTCGCCTGGAAGAGGTTGTTCTCCGAAACCTGGTAGTCAACAAAGTTGATGGCCCCGTTTTCAAAACGCTGCTTGTTCATCCGATACGCCTCGTCCCGGGCAGCGACCTGCTTGCTGGCAGATTGGAACGTTTTGGCAGCAGCCAACGCATCGTTGTAGGCGGTCTCAACAGTCTGGCGCAGGCGGTTTTCGTTATCCTGCAAATTAATCACAGCCTGCCGATTGGAAATGATCGAACGCTGTACATTGGCCCGTGTGGCCAGGCCATTAAAGATCGGCACCTGTAACTGAAAGCTAAGCGCTTGGCTTATGTTGTCGCTAAACTGCTCGGCGCGGGGCTTTTCCGAAAAAATCGGGCGCCCTTCCGGCAGCAATGACAACACCGGCGTATTCGAGCCTTGTACGACGCCAATCTGTGCCGGTGGCCCTGTAGATTCAAAACCTGTAGCTACTTTAAACGCACTCGAGTAGTTGGTAAAAAAATTTCCGACCATATTTACCCGGGGCAGATAATTGCCACGGGCAGCTTTCAGAGCCAGATTTGAACCCGTCACGCGCAACGCGGCAGCTTTCATCTCGGGCATCGTTTCCTTCGCGATACTAAAAATGTCTTCGGCGCTTTTTACCAATGCCAACTCCTCCAACATGGCTATGTCTGGCACTTCTACATCCATTGGCGTAGAACCAGAAAGCTGCAAAGCCTGCTTCAACTGCAGCAGGGAAAGGTTCAACGCGTTTTCACGGTTTACCAGATTCAATTCGTTGGTGGCGGACTGGGCTTCCAGATCCAGCACATTGCCGCGCGGAACGGAGCCTACCTCCTCCAGTATGCGGGTGCGGTCCAGCTGCTGATTGGTAGTATTTAACTGAAACTGGGCATTTTGATATAGCTCTTTATTAAAAATCACATTTAGGTAAAACGTGATTACACTCAGAATCACATCGTTCTTCGCTTTATTGAAATCTTCAATGGCAGCTTTATTCTCGAATTGATTTTGCCGCACGGTGTTGAGCAGTCGCAACCCGTTGAATAGCAAGAAACTGCCGTTCCCGTTGAAGTTGATGGAATTGATCTGTTGCTGGATAAACAAGTTGGAAGTAGGATCTACCGACCGGCCCCAGTTCAATCCGTACGAGGCACCACCATTCACCGACGGCAGCATCGTAGCTTTTGACTGCAACAGGTTAATCTCAGCATTATCTACCGCCAGCAAACTGCGCTTCACATTTATATTATTCTGCAGCGCATAATCGATACATTCTTTCAGTGTCCATACTTTAGGTGCTTCCTGGGCATAGCCTGCCACGGCGCAGAGCGCCAAAAGGATGCGGGTAACATATTTCATCATTCGATTCTCGGGGTTTACTTAATTTCAGGTATATAAATGAGTTCTTTCATCCACGAAAGGCTTTGCAGGTACTGGAGGGTCACCGGCCGGATGGCACTATCCATTTCTATCACCTGGCAGGCAAGGTCGTGTTTACCCTTTCGGGAAACAGACATGTTGGCGATGTTGCAATTTTCATTGGCCAGTACGCTGGCAATGAAGGCAATAGTACCCTTCACATCATCCGCGAAAGCGACCAACGTATGCTGGCGTGTGCTGAAGTCTGCACGAAAACCATTTACCTCGGCTATGTTGATGATGCCTCCTCCTTTGCTTTCCCCTATCACTTCCAGCGATTTTGATCCCTTTTTCAACTGCAGGCGAATGGAATTCGGATGAAGGGTTGACGCATTGCCCACCGACTTAAAGTGGAAAGAAAGCCCGTGTTGTGCAGCCAGATCAAGCGCATCTTTGATGCGGGGATCATCGGTGGCGTAATCGAGCAAGCCGGCCAAAATGGCCCGGTCGCTGCCGTGGCCTTCGTAGGTGCGGGCAAAGGAATTGTAAAAGGTAATGTCGGCTTCGTCCGGAATGGCTCCCAGCAACTTCACGGCCGCCCGCGCGATCCGTACAACCCCCGCAGTGTGCGAACTGGAAGGCCCGATCATGATGGGGCCAATCATATCAAAAACACTGCTTTTTTCCGCCATACCCGCGTATTAACGTATCAGTTTGAAAAAGGATTAGCGCGCAGCAGGTATTTTTCAACCTTTAACGGGTATTTTTCCAACAGGCGGCAAAGATAGCGGTTGTGTGGCCATCAGCACGGCAGCGAATTGGATTTTCAGTGTTGATCCAACGCCGGCGCCTGCTGTCGTTGGGTAGTTAGGGCGGCTTACCGGCTTTCGCTACTCGC
>CANGUI010000188.1 GCA_947457025.1 Flammeovirgaceae bacterium
ATACGACCTGAAGCGGTTCTCCGAGTGCAAAACAAATGCAGAAATCTTGTTGACTAAACCGGAGGTAGAAACCATAAAAGTAGTTTACAATGATGCTCAAAATAAACAGATGGAGTATCCCATGAAGGTGGCGATCCTGAACCTGCTTGGCATGGTTAAAATTGAACTTGGCGACAAAGAAGGAGCGCGCAAAGCTTTTCAGGATGCGCTGGCCGTATCGCCGGATTTCCTTTTGGCCAAGCAGGGACTCGAAAAAATCAAGTAGCATGCAACTTTCTGTTGTCGGGCAAGTCTTTGGTGCGATAATACACCTTGCGGGAGTTAAATGACCTTGTTCATGCGGAGTTGATTGACCGTTGCCGGGCGGGCGAACGGGGGGCGCATTTTCGGGTCTATCAACTCTACAAGCGGGCCATGTATAATACGGCCTATCGCATTACGGGCAATTCGGATGAAGCCGAAGACGTCCTGCAAGAGGCATTTGTTTCAGCCTTTCGCAGTCTGGGTTCCTACCGGGGTGACGCGCCATTTGGGGCGTGGTTAAAGCGAATTGTTATCAATAAGGCCATCACGAGCATCAACCAACGCCGGTGGGAGCGGCTGCCGGAGGATGACCGCTGGGATCTTCCCGATGCGGAGGAGCCTGATAGCCTTGAAGCCTTTCCTGCATCGGTTGATCAGGTGAGAGCCGCTATGGAAGCATTGCCAGATGGGTATCGTATAGTTCTATCGCTATATCTGCTGGAGGGGTATGATCATGCCGAAATTGGCGAAATCCTCGGCATCAGTGAGTCAACCAGTAAAAGCCAGTTTAACCGATCGAAAAAGAAATTGAAACACCTGTTGGAAACCAGATCATATGAAACTCGATGATTTTTTTCGTACGCAACGCGCAGCCTTTGATAATCGTGAACCTTCATCACGGGTTTGGGAGAACATTGAACGGGCCGTTTTTGCACGACGAACGCCGTGGTATAGCGCGCCGGTCTGGCGTTTCGCTGCCGCTATTCTGTTGATGGTCAGCGCTTTTTGGTTGGGCCTGTACTGGCCGCAAGGCGTGGTCTCGCGAGGGCAGACCCGGGAGATGACGGAGTTAAAACATTACTACCAAAACGAAATTGCCAAGAAAACCGCCCTGATCAGCACCTACGCTAATCGCCTGGATGAAGACCGGTTTTCAGACGAACAGCATAAGCTGGAAGCAATGTACCTCGTGTTGGAGGAAGAACTCAGAAGAAGACCAAGCCCGGAAGTGAGGGATGCACTCGTGCTCACCTTGCTGTTGCGCATTGATCTGCTGAATCAGCAGATTGAACGATTGGAAGATACCATGCCGCGCGACACTACTTCGCGAGGAGTGTAGCCAACTCATGCGCGAGTTCCCTCAGCTCGTGGATAAACCTTTCCAGCCTTTCTTTCAGCGTACGGGGATCTGCGCTTTCTTGCAACAGGACTTCCATGGCGAGTGCCTCCGTCCGCATGGCGGTTTTACCGAGCATATCTAACGAGGGCTTCAGGCGATGAATCGTACGCTCCAGTATGTGTTTGTTGTTTTGATTGATTGCATTTTGGAGCTCCTGCACAGCGCGTGGCAGCGACTCATAAATTGTGCTGAGCATCTGCTGAATGAAATCCGGATCATTGTTGCCGACGCGTTTCAGGTACTGGAGGTTAATTTTTTCACCATGATCGCGACTGGTAACAACAGGATCAGATGAAAGCAGCCGTGATGGGAATCGGGCATCTGCAAACTTCTTGAGTACGGTGTAAAGCTCCTGTGGTGTAAATGGTTTACTGACGCATTCATTCATGCCCAAATCGATGCATTTTTGTCGTTCGGCCGGACTTGCATTGGCGGTTACCGCAACGATCGGAATGTGGGCGATAGCCTCTGTTGACCGGATAGCCCGTGTGGCTTCGTAGCCGTCCATGACGGGCATTTGAATATCCATAAGAACCAGGTCAAAGTGCTTTGACTTCAGTTTTTCAATGGCTACAAATCCATTTTCTGCCACGTCAAACCGGCAATTCATGTTCTTTAATATGCTGCTGGCATACAAACGGTTAACATCGTTGTCTTCTGCCAACAGAACCATGAATCCTTTGAGGTCTTGCAAACTTTGTTGTGCCCGGTCGGATAGGGTTTGCGCCAGGTCAGATTTCAGGCCGCGCTTGTAGGTAATTTCCACAATAAACTCTGAACCTTCATTTTCGCGACTGTTTACCCGAATGGTGCCGTGTTGCAATTCGACCAGCTGCCGAACAATTGTCAGACCAAGTCCGGTACCACCAAACTTTCTCGTAATGCTCACGTCTGCCTGGCTGAATCGTTCGAAGACTGTTTGCAGCTTTTCTTTTGGAATACCAATGCCGGTATCGCGTACGGAAAAAGATACACTCCACTGGCTCTTGCCACTTGGTTTAACCTCGCACCGCAGCACAATATAGCCGGAGGGTGTAAATTTGATGGCATTGCTCAGCAGGTTAATCAGGATCTGGTTCAGCCGCATGGGATCACCCACCAGAACTGGTTCACCTTCGTAGTCCTTTTGCAGTACCAGATCTATCCCCCGTTGGCGGGCCTGAAATCCATATTGATCCAGTAGATTTTGGAGCAGGTTGTTCAGGCTGAAACCTATCTTTTCGAACCGCAGCTTCCCGGATTCAATGGACGAAAGATCAAGAATATCATTGATGATCACCTTAAGATTCTCGGAGGAACTACGAATAGCATTGAGGTAGGTGGCCTGCTCTTCCGTCTTAGGTAACTGACTGAGTAACGTAGCCAGCCCCGCTATGCCGTTGATCGGGGTGCGGATTTCATGGCTGATGTTAGCGAGAAACAGCTGGCGCGCTTGTTGGGCCCGTACCAATTCCTCTGCATCACGTTTGCGCTGCGTAATGTCGCGACAATCCAGGATAAGCCCGGGGATGTCGTTCTTATTCTTGAGATTGATGGAATTGAATTCCAGGAACCTGAAATTACCGTCTTGGCAACGAGACTGAAATTCAATTCCCGACGTGTACGACTTGCGGCAGCTTGCTTTGAAGTTCTTCCGCACCGTATCAACCATTTCTGGTTTAATGAATTCGAAAAAGTTTTTGTCTACAAGCGATTTGGCCGGGTAACCCAATGTTTGTTTGACGGAACCGTTGTGATAGAGAATAGTACCTTGATAATCGACAACGAAAATGATATCTGATCCATCTTCGACAACGGCTTCATAGAATTTACCCTTACGTACATAATCGGACAAACTCATATGCCGCGCTGTTCCATTTCCTTAAGGTAACGATAAATAGAAGATTTTCCGATGTCGAGCCTCCGGGCCACCTCAAGTACGTTGTTTTCATATTTGATCAGGTAGGAGCGGATGATCCGGTAGGTATATTCCTGCAGGGTCATTTCTTCCATGAGGAAAGCCCGGTCGCCCGATACCGGATTAAACGATATGTTATCGGCTGTGATCTCGGTTTCATCCGCCAGCACGGCAGCTAGTTCAATCACCGATTTGAGTTCGCGCACATTACCCGGAAACGGGTAGCGCATAAGTTTTTCCTGCGCCTCGTTGGACAGCCGCATTTTTGGCATTTGGTTGTCTTTCACGAACTGATCCAGGAAGTATTTGGCGAGGACGAGCACATCCTGCCCGCGCTCCCGCAGGGGCGTGAGGTGAACCGGTAATCCGATCAGGCGGTAATACAGGTCTTCCCTGAAACTACCCGCGCGGACTTCGTCCAGCAAGTTCCGGTTTGAAGCGGTGATGACGCGCACATTAAGTTTTACCACTTCATTCCCGCCCACACGGGTTAACTCCCGCTCCTGCAAAACACGCAGCAGCTTACTTTGCAGGCCAAGATCCAATTCACCGATTTCGTCCAGAAAAATGGTGCCGTTATCTGCTTCTTCAAACTTACCGATGCGGCGTTGGTTAGCACCGGTAAATGCACCCTTTTCATGGCCGAATAATTCGCTCTCAATAAGGTCTTTTGGCACCGCAGCCAGGTTTACAGCAACAAACGGCTCCGCTTTGCATGGGGAATTGTAGTGGATAGCTTTGGCAATCAGTTCTTTGCCCGTGCCGGTTTCGCCGGAAATCGAAACAGTAATGTTCGTTTTTACGGCTTTTGCCAGCAAGCTGAAAATCTTTTGCATGGCGTCGCTGGAGCCGATGATGCTCTTCCCAAAATCATACTTGACGTTAAGCTCCTGCCGCAGGTGGTCGATTTCCCGGCTCATAGAACGCTGCTTACGGGCGTTCTGTATGGAGTTC
The DNA here is from genome assembly GCA_947457025.1 of Flammeovirgaceae bacterium. Lineage (GTDB taxonomy): Bacteria > Bacteroidota > Bacteroidia > Cytophagales > Cyclobacteriaceae > ELB16-189. Next base: position 4,275 of record CANGUI010000188.1, read on the forward strand.
AGAATACGGTTTTCTGCATCCTCAGCCTTTGAAATGTAATCAAATGCTCCGCGTTTCAGGAGTTCCACGGCTGTGCCGATTTTTTCCTGGGCCGAAACCACAATAACCGGAGTACCCGGATTGGTAGCCAGAATCGACTCAAGAACTTTTTCGCCAGCCAAATCAGGCAAGGTATAATCCAGGGTGATCACATCGGGCTTCCGGTGCAGATTTATGATCAGATCCTGGCCGGTGGTGTAAAAGGTAGTCTCATAATCCGGATTCAATTCCAGCACATACCGAAGGAAACGGCTGTAAGCGGGATCGTCCTCCACTACAAAAATTCTGACTGGGTCTTTTTCGTACATACTTACGCTTCAAAACAAAGCACCGAATTATTCCTGATTTGTTTTACCTTTAAAATTAGAATTTATTCGCCAAATAATTAGCGGCTTAAAATCAATATAGCTTCAGATGATGACCGAGTTTTATCCTCTAAAGAATCAGGAAATCGAGCTTCTGATGCGGGCCCCGCTACTGGTCAGTATCCTGATTGCGGGTGCCGATGGAGATATCGATCAAAAGGAAATGAAACAGGCGATCCAACAGGCACGAAAAAATGCCTCCAAGTCGAACTCCCATCTGAAGGAATTTTACAAACAGGTCGGAGAAGATTTTGAAGACAAAATGAAAGTATTAATGGCTGCATTTCC
>CANGUI010000189.1 GCA_947457025.1 Flammeovirgaceae bacterium
ATTGTGCCTTTTGCGTTTTGTATGGCAGGCTTGTGGAAAAAGCAGTACGCTGCCTGGGTAAAACCAGCTCTCCCCTGGTCCATTCTTGCCGGTGCCATTCTTGGGTTGGGCATCCTGATGGGCGGGTATTGGGCCTACGAAACCCTGAACTTTGGTGGCTACTGGAACTGGGATCCGGTTGAAAATGCCGTCTACGTGCCTTGGCTCATCCTGATTGCTGCCATGCACACCATGATCACTTATAAAAACAGCAAAACCGCCCTGAGGGCCTCGGTCATCCTGGTAATCGCCGTTTTTTTGTTAATCCTGTATTCTACATTTCTGGTGCGTAGTGGGATTCTGGGTGATGCATCGGTACACTCTTTCACTGATCTGGGGCTCTCTGGGCAACTGCTTGTCTACTTTTTCTTCTTTACTGCCGCAGCTATCGCCATGGCCGCCGTGCGTTGGCGCCATCTGCCCGCAACCGAGCAGGAAGTGAACACCTACTCGCGGGAGTTCTGGATCTTCGCAGGTGCCACCACGCTCTGCCTGATGGGGTTTCAGGTTTTGGTGCCCACGTCGATTCCGGTCTTCAACAAGGTAGTGGAGATATTCGGGGGCAACTCGAATGTAGCGCCTCCCGCCAATCAGATTGAGTTTTATTCCAGGTTTCAACTTTGGTTTGCCGTGGCGGTGGCCCTGATTTCCGGAACCGGCCAGTTTTTCTGGTGGAGGCGAATAGACCGCGCACAGCTCAAAAAAGAACTTGTGCCAGTCGCCTTGCTTTCGTTGCTCATTTTTGCGGTTTTCATCGCCTTTGCTCAGGTAACCAAACCCACATATATGGTGCTTACGCTTGCCGGCGTCTACGTTGTGCTGTCCAATGCTAAGGTCATCTCACTGGTTTGGAAATCGAACCCCGGACTTTCGGGTGGCGCACTTGCTCACATTGGTATGGGGCTGATGCTCATAGGTATTCTGTTTTCATCCGGCTATTCCAAGATCGTATCACTCAACAACAACGGGTTGTTGATCTCGAAAGAGCTGGGTACCGAATTCAACCGCGATAACCTGCTTCTATTTGTCAATGAACCCCGGCAAATGGCAGACTATACGATCTCCTACCTCGGCGAACGCCTTGAGTTGCGCGACAAAAATGGTTACGCCCGCAAATACGATGTGGAACTCACCGATGATCCCTTCAAAGTCGTGGCAAAACGAGATATCCTCTTTCAGGGCAAGAAACTCTACCAGGCGCGCGACACGTTTGAAATCTATCCTGAGAACACGTATTACGAAATTGAGCTCAGCAAGGGAAATCGGGTGGCGGCAACTCTATTTCCGCGCGTGCAACTCAACCCCGGCATGGGCGGTTTTATAGCTTCGCCCGATATCAAAAGAGATCTGACACGCGACCTGTACACCCACGTTTCTCTGCCGATGAACCCCGAAGCCGAAGTAGAATGGAGTAAGACGGAAGATGTTAGGGTGAAAGTAGGCCAGCAATTTATTGTAAATGATTATGTGGCGGTATTGGAAGAAGTCAGGCGTATTGACCACATTCCGGGCTTACGGCTGGAACCTGAGGATGCAGCCGTAATGGCGCGGATCAAAGTAAACGGCGAGCGGGATGTCTATTTTGCCGAACCGATTTTTGTGATTAAAGACCGAGCACAGGTGGGTCGCCTGCCCGATGAAATTCAGGATCTCGGGATCAGAATTACCCTGCTAAACATACCCCCTGATACACAGGAGTTCACGTTTGCCCTCAACGGCCGTCAAAAGGATTTCGTCGTGATCAAGGCCATGGAAAAACCCATGATCAATGTGCTCTGGCTGGGTACCGCGCTGCTAATGGTTGGATTTACCGTGGCCATGGTGCGCAGATTCCGCGAATTCCGGAAGCTGGCTTAACTATTCATCAGTTTATTGATAATATCGTCTACGGTTACACCGTCTGCCTCCGCTTTGAAGTTTCGGATGATGCGGTGCCGTAATACCGGCTTTGCGATCGCCTGCACGTCTTCTATGTCGGGTGAATACTTACCATTGATAAGGGCATTACATTTCGCCCCCAAAACTAAAAATTGAGAAGCCCGGGGACCCGCACCCCATTCGAGATACTCATTTGCCACTGCAGATCCCTCCGTACCCGGACGAGTGAAGTGCGTGAGGCGCACCGCATATTCCACAACATTATCAGCCACCGGCACACGACGGACCAGATGCTGTATATGTGCAATGTCCTCGCCTGATAAGATCTTCCGTACACCACCGGTAAGGTCTGCCGTAGTATTTTTCACGATGCTCACCTCCTGGTCATAGGAGGGATAGTTCAACAAGATGTTAAACATGAACCGGTCGAGTTGGGCCTCTGGCAGCGGGTATGTGCCTTCCTGCTCAATCGGGTTTTGAGTAGCCAGTACGAAAAAGGGCCGAGGGAGTACATAGCGCTGACCGGATATGGTAACCGCGTACTCCTGCATGGCTTCAAGTAAAGCGGCCTGGGTTTTTGGAGGCGTCCGGTTAATCTCGTCCGCAAGCACGATGTTGGCGAAAATCGGACCTTTCACAAAATGGAAATTACGCTCTTTGTCGAGAGTCTCGGCGCCAACAATATCCGAGGGCATCAGGTCGGGGGTAAACTGCACCCGCTTGAATTGTAATTCAAGGGCGTTAGCGATCGTCTGTACCAATAGCGTCTTGGCTAATCCGGGTACCCCAACCAGCAGCGAGTGGCCCTGGCAAAAAATTGCCGTAAGTACCAGCCGTACTACGTCTTCCTGGCCCACCACTACCTGCGCGATCTCCCGTTTCAGTTCGCGGTACTGAGCGGCCAGCGCATCGGCCGCCTCTACATCATTCGAAAATGTTCTGCTCATGGTTGCAAGGTACAGTTACTCCAGAATTTTACACCCTTTATACTCGGGGTCGATATCGATAAACACATCATGGCGTGCCTTCACAAACCACTTATCGATTGCTTTATCACGTTTTTCTCCCAATGCTGCGGCCTGCATCCTGTGCCAGTCGTCTCGCAGGTTTGCCTGGTGGGGCGAAATCTTATTCTTGAAATACAGGATGCGCGCGCCCTCTTTACCCGTGTCGGTGCGGTAGGGAATCGGTTTCGTGATTTGCCCCACTTTCATCGTGTCGATTGTAAAATAAATGACGGGATCAATGTCCTTCAGTGAAATTTTTGTGCCGCCGTCCGCATCCGTGAAATAGCCTCCCCGCCCTTTAGTACCCTCATCATCTGAAAACTCCTTGGCCGCCTGCTCAAACTTCATGCTGTCGGTAACGATCTGGGTGCGCAGGCTGTCCAAAAAGCGCTGCGCGCGCTGTACGTCTTCGGTGGATGGCGATGCCGACAACAAGATATGGCGCGATGCATACTCGTTTCCACGTCGGTCAAGCAATTGCATGATGTGAAAGCCGAAAGGCGACTCAAAAGGCACCGATAACTCACCCTTTTTGAGTTTGAACGCCATTCCCTCATACTGCGGCACCATTGCCCCGCGGCCTACATAACCCATCTCGCCGCCATTATACTGTGCGCTGGGGTCTTCGCTGTACTGGCGGGCCAGATCATTAAAATTCTCGCCATCGAGGATTCGGCGGCGGTACTCGTTGAGCGTATTCTTAACAGCCTCTTTCTGAACGTCGCTCACCTGCGCCAGGCGCACGATTTGGGCAATCTCCACATCAGAATTATAGTACGGCAGGCTGTCGGGAGGAATTTTATTGAAAAACTTCCGGACCTCTGCGGGTGTAATCGTGATGTCTTTGGTGATCGTAGATTGCATTTCACGGCCCAGCAACTGCTCGCGCACCTGGTCGCGTAATTCCAGTTTGATGTCTTCGAGCGACTTGCCATAAATTTTCTGCAGCTGTTCGGGAGAATTGCCCGACTGCTGCAAAATCATATTCATGCGCTGCTCCGTATTTGCATCGACCTGCCCATCGGCAATTACGATTGAGTCAATCTCAGCCTTTGCTACCATCAGCTTATTCATGATCAGGCTGTTGAAAATCTCACAGCGAGCCTCCTCGGAAGGGCTGTTGCCCTGTACAATGTAGTTCTGGTAAGCCCCTTCCAGTTCTGACTTGAGTACAATATAGTTATCTACTTTCGCAATGATCTTGTCCACCATGATGGGCTGTTGTGCTAAGGCGGCAGCCGCCAGAAGCCAACCTGCCACCGCGCTAATAGACCTCAAATAGTTTTTGTCGTTTCCCGTTTTCATATACCTCTTGCTCCAGTTGTTTGATCAACTCCACTTTGCGTGTGTTGAGTAAAATATTTCGGATGTCTTCCCGTACAAATTCTAACGGAGAAACGTCATCCGAAATTTTATAATCATCTATTTTCAAAAAGTAGAAGGCCTGTTCATCAGCGGTTTCGTAAAGCCGGTAGTTTCGCAAAAACTGAACTTTATTGGGTATTTCCGCAAGGGGGGAATTCACCACCAGCTGATCAAACTCCATCCAGGTACTGTCGTTGAGGTGGTAAGCTGATGAAAAGCTCAGGCAGTAGGATTTTAGCTCAGCCAGGTCTTTTGCTTTTGCAGCGGTCATCAGTCCTTTAATCCGGGTTACCCGTGGAGCCGTTTTCGGGACCTTGATGAAGGTGCCCCGAACGATGTTGCGCTTCAAAATAAAATTATCGATATGCTCTTCGTAATAGCGCAGAATGTCTTCCTCGCGGATGCTGTCGGAGAGGCTTTTTTGGAGATAATAGTTTTGAAACTGGTACGCAATCAGGCTGTACCGGTAATCCAGCATTTTTCGCTCCAGGTCAGCTTCGTCAATGGTGATGGTGCGGGTTGCCCGGTCGATCAGCAATTGCTTGCGTATCCAGTTATCGATATAGGCCGTAACCCGGGCAAGGCTATCTTCACGCGGGAGCGTGGAGGTAACAAGGCCTTCAAGGTCATCCTGATACAAATAGGTTTCATTCACGCGAGCCACAGGCTTGCGGG
>CANGUI010000190.1 GCA_947457025.1 Flammeovirgaceae bacterium
CACAAAGTTTTCCTGATAAAAATCGTTGGCGAACTTCACCAACTCTTCTTTCGTAATTGATCGGAGAGCCTCAATTTCGGCCACGGATTGCTGCCAAGGCATTTGATTGATAAATGCACTCATCATCTGGTCTGCCCGGAAGTAATTTGTCTCCGACTGCCGGATCTGGCTTTTCTTCAGGTCATTGATAACGGCGGTGATCAGCCAGTCATCGAATGCACCCTTCTTCACCAACTCAATTTGTCCAAGCAACAGATCTTTCACTTCTTCAAGTGATTGCCCATCGCGCGGGCGGCCCGTAAACACGTGTACGCTGTAATCGCTAAGCGACTGAACATACGAGGCCGGCTCAATCACTTTTTGTTGCTGTGTCAAATTCAGGTCGATGAGCCCTGCTTCGCTATTCGACAGAATCATATCCAGCAAGCGCAACTTTCGGAAGTCGGCATCCGTTCGGCCCGGAAACCGGAATCCGATGTTTACCCACTCCGCGTCCGGCCCGACAACATTTCGCACCTGCGGTGTTGTAATGGGCGCCTCTTCCGTTTTTTTCCACTCCGGCAATTTTGGGTTGGGCTCCCAATCACCGAAATATTTATCAATCAATGCAATAGTCGCATCGTATTCGAGATCGCCGCTGAGGCAGATGGCCACATTGTTGGGGCGGTAATACGTGTCGAAGTACTTTTTGATCTCCGTAATTGATGGATTCTTCAGGTGTTCGATCGTGCCGATCACCGTTTGTGAGCCGTACGGATGGCGGGAAAAAAGTGCACCAAACAGAGCTTCAAAGCTTTTCCGGTAGTCGTTATCGAGCGACCTGTTTTTTTCCTCGTAGACTGCTTCCAGCTCCGTGTGGAACAACCTCGGTGTAATCATCCGAAAACGGTTGGCCTCGATCTTCAGCCAGCTTTCAAGTTGATTGGCCGGTATATCGTTGATGTACACGGTTTGGTCGTACCAGGTAAATGCATTGGTTCCGGTTCCACCCAATTCGCTGATCATTTTATCATACTCATTTGCAATGGCATATCGGGAGGCCTCATTAGAAATGTTGTCGATCAACTGGTAATGTGCCTTCCGCTTGGCAGGATCTGTGATCGCCGCATACTCCGCGAACAAGGTTTCGATGCTGTCGAGTAAAGGCTTTTCCTTTTCCCAATCGAGAGTCCCAAAGGAAGATGTGCCTTTGAACATGATATGCTCCAGGTAGTGAGCTAAACCGGTGTTGTTGGAGGGATCGTTTTTACCGCCAGCCCGTACGGGAATCATGGTAAAGACCCGGGGTTCAGCCTTGTACTGGCTGAGGTAGACCTTTAACCCGTTTCGCAGCGTATAGACACGTGCTTTGAGAGGGTCATTTGTTACGTACTCGTAGGTATAACCCCCACTTTCACCAGTCTTGAGTGAGAAGGAGTTTTCCCGCTGGCAAGCGGTAAGCAGCAACAGAACTGTTACCCAACCGCACAAGAAACGCTTTATAGTATACATAACAATCGAATAGTTTTTTCCGAAATTAGGTAACTTGGCCCAATTATCTCAGCATGTTTAATCCATTTTACAGAAAACCGGGGTCGCGCTTCCGGGTAGCGGTGATCGCCGCGTGCTTCTTGGCGCTCTTGGCTTTTGTGAAACCGGGCGACCGCTATTTCGAAATCGCCAGAAACCTTGAGGTTTTCGCATCCCTTTACAGGGGAGTCAATGAGTTCTATGTTGATCCCATAAACCCCAACACGCTGATGAAAACCGGGGCAGATGCCATGTTAGGAAGCCTCGACCCCTATACCAATTACATTCCTGAGGATGAGGTTGAAAATTTCCGGACTGAAAATACCGGCCAGTACGGAGGCATTGGAGCACTCACACGGCGGTTTGGCAACCGCACTGTTGTGACCATGATTTTTGAAGGTTTCCCGGCAGCAAAAGGAGGATTGAAAATTGCAGATGAGATCCTGAAGATCGATCAGGTGGCCCTCGCCACGATCACAATGGACGAAGCCAACCGACTGATGCGCGGCCAGACCGGTGCGCCCGTCACCCTGACGGTGAAGCGCCCTGGTGCACCGCAGCCTGTGGTGCTCGAATTCAAACGCGATCAGATCAAAGTGAATAACGTTCCATTTTTTGGAATGGTCGATGCCACGACAGGATATGTACAACTTACAGATTTTACTATGCAGGCCGCCCAGGAAGTAAAAGAAGCAGTGCAAAGCCTGAAAGGCAAAGGAGCAACATCCTTAGTACTTGACTTGCGGGGAAACCCGGGGGGGCTACTCATGGAAGCGGTGAACATCTGTAACCTTTTCATTCCAAAAGGCATGAAAGTGGTATTTACAAGAGGAAAGCTACCCGATGCAAACATTACCTACGAAACACTAAATGCCCCGTTTGACCTGGATATTCCGGTGGCCGTACTGATCAACCGTAATAGCGCATCCGCGTCCGAAATCGTGGCTGGTACGCTGCAAGACTATGACCGGGCCGTTGTTCTTGGTGAGAAGTCCTTTGGCAAGGGTCTGGTACAAATGCAGCGTGACCTCACCTACAAATCCAAAGTTAAAATCACGCCTGCCAAATACTACACCCCAAGCGGAAGATGTATTCAGGTACTTGACTATACCCACCGCCGGGCAGACGGAAGCGTGGCTTCCGTGCCAGATAGCCTAAAAAAAGAATTCGCTACCAGCCGCGGCAGAAAGGTATACGACGGCGGAGGAATTGAACCCGATATTGCAATCCGGGCCGAGGGCTTACCTCCAGTAGTATTTGCGCTGATAGACGGAGGATTCCTGTTCGATTTCGCAACCGAATATACGCTTAGGCACACCACCATCTTACCAGCTTCCCAGTTTCAATTGCGTCCTGCGGAATATCAGGAATTCGTAAAATGGCTAACTGGAAAAGATTTCCGATACACATCTCCGCTGGAAACGGCACTTGATGCCCTGGAACGTGAGGCCGCCCGGGAAAAATACCTGACTGAAATAACGCCGCAGATACATGCCGTGCGCAAAAACCTTGAAGAGGGCCGATTGAAAGATGTGTGGACGTATCAGGAACAGATTACCGCATTTCTCGAAACAGAAATTGCTGCCCGGTACTACCTGGAAAAAGGGGTTACTGAGGTGGGATTTTACCGTGACCAGGAACTTAAAAAAGCCGTTGCAATTTTGGCTGATATACGTCAGTATCGTCAGATCCTCAGAATGACTCCATAATATTCTGGCTCCGGGATTTCCCCCAAATTGGTCGCAGTGGCGCGAACACCGACACCGGGCTTCGGTAAGTGATGCTGCCTAAAACTCTCAATACTGCACAATACCCGAACGGGCCACATGTAGCCTTGCATTTCAAACTTAGGAGTCAAAGATTTGGTTAGCTAGCCTCCGCAGAACAAATCGGGCTTTGCGATCAGCGTTGAACTCACCGTCATTCCAAAAAAATCCGAGACTGCCATGATCGTTTTCCCATCGCCATGGCAGCCCAACCGAACATTAACGTAGCTTCCGATGCGCAGAGATTCTCCTTATGTTATATCAGTAAGACTTTCGGCATCAAATACTCTTGGCTGCCAGCAGCCGCATCATGTCTAGTGAGACGTGCTTCCGGAATCCGAGCTTCTATGCGGAAAAACGTTTGGATACTTCTGACCAGTTGATCACATTCCAGAACGCGGTACAATAATCCGGCCTGCGATTTTGGTAGTGGAGGTAGTAGGCATGTTCCCACACATCCAGACCTAAGATCGGAGTTCCCTTCACATCGGCAATGTCCATGAGCGGATTATCCTGATTTGGTGTGGACGAGATCACGAGTTTGCCGCTGCCTTCTTTTACCAGCCAGGCCCATCCAGAACCAAAGCGAGATGTGGCGGCGGCATTGAACTGCTTCTGGAATTCTTCAAAACTTCCGAATGTACCCTGAATTGCATCTGCTAGAGCCCCAGTGGGTTTACCCCCAGCATTCGGACCCATAATTTGCCAGAAAAGACTGTGGTTATAGTGCCCGCCACCATTATTCCGAACCACCATCGGATACTTGGAAATATTTTTGCAGATCTCTTCAATCGACAGATTCTCCTCAGGTTTGCCGACCACGGCGTTGTTCAGATTGGTAACATAGGCATTGTGGTGTTTGCCGTGATGAATTTCCATCGTACGTGCATCAATGTGAGGCTCAAGCGCATTAAACGCATAAGGGAGAGCCGGTAAGGTAAACGCCATAAGAGTTGTTTTTAAGTTGGTTTCTAAGATCAAATATAGAAAACCTGCGATGGCTGAAAAAGTTTGTTACGCGGTGTTTTTCAGAATTCCGTGCTCCTGGCTGCTGTTTCTTGCCGTTATTTGTGCCACAAATGACTACCCCAAGACCCTCTCCCGCCGCCTACCTGGCACTTGCCGCCGTTTGTGTCATCTGGGGAACAACCTACCTGGGTTTACGTATTGGCGTTACCCAGTTCCCACCTTTTTTGTTTTCTTTTCTTCGGTTTGCATCCGCAGGTTCTATCCTGGTGGGCGTTATGACGCTGGTGGCAAAAGTTCCACTTCCCGATCGCGAGATCATGATCAATCAATCGCTTTGTGGCCTGCTGATGGTAACCCTGGGCATCAGCATTGTTGGCTGGGCCGAAGTTTACATCTCCAGCGGCCTCGCCGCAATTATCTGCTCCTGCATGCCAATCTGGGCTCTGCTGATCAACGTGGTGATTACCAAAGACGAACAACCCAACTGGATTATCTTGCTCGGGCTGTCTGCAGGGATTACGGGTATTGTGATTATTTTCGGAGAGCACCTCACCGAGTTTACCCAGCAGAATTATACAGCAGCCATCGTTGCCACATTTTTGGCTAACATCTCGTGGGCGGCGGGCAGTATCTGGATTAAAAAAAGAGGCGGGCGCGGCAATCCATTTCTCAATGCCGGCATTCAGATGCTCGCTGGTG
>CANGUI010000191.1 GCA_947457025.1 Flammeovirgaceae bacterium
AGGAATGGAATTATGTGGAACTTAATCCGCACACCCTGCCATTCCATGTTTTTCTGCTGACCATACATGAATCGAACCTGTAATCAATGGCCGCAACTCCAAAAAACCCACACGCGCCCTGGTTCAAAGATGCTATTATCTACGAACTGAGCGTACGCGCCTTCTTTGATAGTAATGGCGATGGCATTGGCGATTTTCAGGGTCTGATTCAGCGCCTCGACTACCTGGAAGACCTCGGCATCAACACGATCTGGCTATTACCCTTTTTTCCTTCCCCTTTACGGGATGACGGGTTTGACGTGACCGATCACCTGGATGTACATCCGGACTATGGCACCCTGGCTGACTTCAAACTTTTTCTCAAAGAAGCACATCGCCGAAATATTCGGGTCATCATTGAACTAATCCTCAACCACACGTCTGATCAACACATCTGGTTCCAGAAATCGCGAAAGGCACGGGCGGGTTCCCGCTACGAACATTATTATGTTTGGAACAAGACACCCGACCGATACAAAGGGGCGCGCATCATGTTTCCGGATTCCGAAACGTCAAACTGGACGTGGGACCAGGAAGCAAAAGCGTATTACTGGCACCGGTTTTACCGTCATCAACCGGAGCTAAATTATGAAAACCCGGAAGTGCACCTGGAGATGATCAAAGTAGTGGATTTCTGGATGAAAATTGGTGTGGATGGTTTTCGGTTGCCGTCAGTGCCTTTTCTGTATGAGGAGGAGGGTACCAATTGCGAAAATCTTCCCCAGACGCACGCCTTTCTGCGTAAACTACGCGCGCACATCGATAAAAACTACCAGAACCGTGTGCTGATTGCCGAAGCAAATTTGTGGCCTGAGGATGCCGCCTCTTACTTTGGCGACGGCCAGGAATGCCACATGAACTTCCATTACCCACTCATGCCGCGCCTGTTTCTCGGCCTGCGAACGGAAGACAGTTATCCGATCATCGACATCATTGAGCAAACACCTCCGACTCCACCCAACAGCCAATGGGCACTGTTTCTACGCAACCACGATGAGATTGCTCTGGAAATGGTAACCGAGGAAGAAAAAGATTACTTGTTCAAAGCGTATGCGATTGATCCCAACATGAAGCACAACCTGGGCATTCGCAGGCGCCTGGCCCCGCTGTTGAACAATGACCGGCGCAAAATTGAATTGCTGCACATGCTGCTCTTCTCGCTTCCCGGTACACCCGTTATGTATTATGGCGATGAAATCGGCATGGGCGACAACATCTACCTGGGCGACCGCCATGGGGTACGCACCCCCATGCAATGGAATATGAACCAGAACGCAGGCTTTTCCTCGGCAAACCCGCAAAGGCTATACCTGCCCATCATCACAGATCCGGTGTACCGGTATGAATCAGTGAATGTAGAATCGCATGAAGAAAACCCGAGCTCACTGCTTTGGTGGATAAAGAATACCCTTTCCATGCGTAAGCGCCTCGGTGTTTTTGGTCGGGGCGATCTTAAGTTTATTGAAAGCAGCAACAGTAAAGTGTTGTCATTTGTGCGCATCTACGAACAGCAGAAGGTGATTGTAGTGGCTAACCTATCGCAGTTTTCGCAGGCCACCCAACTCAATCTCAGCGACTTCAGTGATTCGGACATCACGGAAGTATTCAGCCAAAACCGGTTCCGGTCGGTGGAAACCGGCGAATACTACATCACCATCGGTCCCTACGGATATTACTGGTTTCAGGTGGATGCCTCCGAGAAAAAGGAAGCAGCCGGAGGAGAACTACAGTTGTATGCCACAAAAATTTCCTGGGAAAAAATTGATAAGAACTACAACGAACTGCGCGTTCTCGAACGCAAAATACTACAGCCGTTTCTCAAAAAGTGCCGGTGGTTTGGGGGCAAAGCGAAAATCATAAACAAAATCGGATTCCATAAGATCATCCCGATTAAAGTGGAGGGCACAACCCATTACCTCACCATCATTGAAGTGTCGTATGTACAGCGATTGCCCGAGCTCTATTTTCTGCCGCTCACCTTCATCTCATCCGATACCGTTTTTGAACGTGCGGAGTACACATCCCAGAGCGTGGTTTGCCGAGCAGAGATTCAGGACAAAGCCGGCTTCATCATCGACAGTTGTTATGACCGGGCATTTCGCGACTACATATTCGGGAATATAGCCCGGGGGCAGAGGGTTAAAGAGGAAGATGGTACCCTCGAGTTCAACGCCAGCGTGTATGTGAAGCTCAATGCCGAGAAAGTTGATTCTAAAATCCTGAAAGCCGATTCGAGCAACACGGCCATCCTCTACAACGATCAGTACTTTTTCAAATTCTATCGCAAACTTGAAAGCGAGATTAATCCGGATCTTGAAATCGTGCGTTTCCTTTCTGAGGCGACGAGCTTCCGGCACGCTCCACGCTACGCCGGCAGTGTGGAATTCCGTACGGATCAGGGGGGCATTTATGTTTTAGGACTCCTCCAGGAAAAAGTGGAAAATCAGGGTGACTCGTGGGCCATGACCATCGACTCGGTTGGTCGGTTTTATGAGCGAGTGCTTACCCGGGTGAGGTCGGAAAAAGTGCCGAAGCTTGTGAATAAGCCCGGCCAGGTTTTTGAAGATGCTCCGGAAATTATTCAGGAACTGATTGGGCGTGGGTTCTACGAACGGGTGGTGCGGCTTGGCCAGCGTACGGCTGAGATGCACCTGGCGCTTGCATCCGATGCCAATAATCCGGCCTTTGCTCCCGAATTTTTTACTTCCAATTACCAGCGATCTCTGTATTCATCTCTCCGAAAGTTGGTTCGCGACCGGTTCAAATTACTAGAGCAAGCCAAACCTAAACTCCATGTTGCCGCGCGCGCGATGGCAGAAAATCTGCTCGGTATGGAAGACCAGATCCTGGAGTGCTTTGCCGAAATTTATCAGGTTCGCATCGAGGCGATCAAAACCCGGATTCACGGCGATTACCATCTGGGGCAAGTGCTCTTCACCGGTAAGGACTTTATCATTATTGATTTTGAAGGTGAACCCGGCTTTAGTTTCAGTGAACGCCGCTTGAAGAAAAACCCGTTCAAAGATGTAGCGGGTATGATGCGTTCGTTCCATTATGCCGCGTTTGGCAAAATGCTCCTGAACGAGAATTATCGCGAACGAGACCTCGAGGTGTTGGAGCAATGGGCCGGTCAGTGGCAACACTACGTAAGCCGTTTTTACCTGGGCGCCTACATGGAGCGCATGGGCATGGGCAGCAGACTATCGTACGAAAACGATATTCTGATCCGCACCTACCTGCTTGAAAAGGCCATCTATGAATTGGGCTATGAGTTGAACGGTCGCCCGGATTGGGTGATTATTCCCTTACGGGGAATTGATTACCTGATGGAGCGATATTTTCGTGAGAAAGAAGAACGCAAAAAAGAAAAACCGAAGTAATTCACGCAGACCATGGCAAAAAAAATTATCAAATCCGAAGAAGGAGAATGGGAAGCATTTTCACTGTTTACGGATTTTGACATTCACTTGTTCAAGGGCGGAAAGCACTATAAGTTGCACGAAAAGCTGGGTGCTCATCCCACTCAATTCCGCGGGGAGGCGGGCACCTACTTCGCAGTTTGGGCACCGAATGCCACCGCTGTTTCGGTTATTGGAAACTTCAATTTCTGGCAGGCGGGTCAGCACCCGCTCAACCCGCGCTGGGATGAATCGGGGATATGGGAGGCATTTATCTCCGGTGTGGCGACAGGTGAGGCGTACAAGTTTGCTCTTGTTTCCTCCTCTGGCGAATATCTGGAGAAGGCAGATCCTTTCGGTGTTTATACAGAAACGCCGCCGAAAACGGCCTCCATCGTTTGGCAGCCAGACTACGAGTGGAAGGATGCTACCTGGATGACACAGCGAAAAGTCAATGCATCGCTGGCCAAGCCATACTCGGTATACGAAATCCATCTGGGCAGCTGGCGCCGCCGGTGGGAGGAGGGCAATCGATCGTTGTCTTACGTTGAGCTGGCCGATCAGTTAGTGAAGTATGTGTCGGATTTGGGCTTCACCCATGTTGAATTCTTGCCGGTGATGGAACATCCTTTCTTCGGCTCATGGGGGTATCAGATCACGGGCTATTACGCACCCAGCAGCCGGTATGGCACACCACAGGAATTCAAATACCTCATTGATGCCCTGCACCAGGCTGGAATCGGTGTGATGCTCGACTGGGTACCTTCGCATTTTCCGGGCGATGCGCACGGCTTATTTCGGTTCGACGGTACCCATCTCTTCGAGCACGCTGACCCCCGCAAGGGATACCACCCGGATTGGAGCAGCTATATTTTTAACTATGGCCGCAACGAGGTGCGTTCTTTTCTGATTTCCAACGCGCTCTATTGGCTCGAATATTTTCACATCGATGGCTTACGAGTAGATGCCGTTGCTTCTATGCTCTATCTTGACTATTCGCGAAAAGCAGGTGAATGGGTGCCGAACGAGTACGGTGGGCGCGAAAATCTGGAAGCCATCTCTTTCCTGAAGGAGTTCAATGAAGTTGTGTATGCCAACTTCCCGGACGCTATCACCATAGCGGAAGAATCAACGGCCTGGCCCGGTGTTTCAAGGCCGACCTACTTGGGCGGGTTAGGTTTCGGCCAGAAGTGGATGATGGGGTGGATGCACGATACCCTGAAATACTTTAAGCGCGATACGCTCTACCGGCGCTATCATCAAAATGAGATTACCTTCAGCATCGTCTACGCGTTTACGGAGAACTTCATGCTTCCACTCTCGCACGACGAAGTCGTTCATGGCAAGGGTTCTTTACTCGGGCGCATGCCGGGCGATGAGTGGAAACGATTTGCCAATTTGCGCGCTCTTTTTGCCTACATGTACACGCACCCGGGCACGAAGCTTCTTTTCATGGGTGGTGAATTTGGTCAGTTTGCGGAGTGGGGCCACGACCGGG
>CANGUI010000192.1 GCA_947457025.1 Flammeovirgaceae bacterium
AGAAAAGCCAGGATACCCCGGCAATGGATACCATCATCGCGATGCCCCGCAAGCGATGGTGCGCCGCTAACTCGGAAACCACTTTGATGCCGATAAACTTCGCCACGCCATAGCCGAGCACCTGGGCAATGATCAGCCATACCTTATAGCTGACACCGGCATAATAATACCCTTCGAACGTACCCACCGCAAAAGTTTTCCGGAAGGCAAAGATGCACGTGTACGCGCTGAATGCGGCCAGTGCCGTGTACAGCGTGAACCAAAACGGTGTGGCGCGATTGAGCCATGGGCGTATGGTCAGCAAGGGCATTCGTGAATGTGCATGCATCTTACCACTTTCGAACCACCTTTCAAAGGGATACTTCAGGAAGGGTGAAGCCGGGCACCAAAAAAATGTGTTCGTTCAGAACTTACGTTTCACACAGGGTTTACAACCGGCGATAAGCCGGTGTCCAGACAGCGTATTTACCGGTTTTACTCTCTCTCGGAAGAACATGATGAGTACATCGTCACCGATGTTGAAACGCGTGCCAGCAGTTCCCGTTGTTTTGAGATATGCATCAAAATGACCTGAGCCACGAGCCATTGTGACTTTATATTAGCCAGTCTGGAAAATTGTCTGACGATTTACCTCGACGTCTAATGGGACCTGACCGCGTTTCGGTGAGGTGCATATCTGCGATCAACATCAGTCACCAAATGCATGTGATGGGGCAAACAAGAGGAAATTGGTCTGTGATACGATTAGTGCAACCGGCTCACCGGGCTGCGTGCTGCCGTGGGAAAGAGCTGTTCGGTATTTGTGTCAAGGGCTGTGCTTCTCCAGTGCGCCGGGCTGTAAGCGATGAATTTTTGGGAAGACCCCCGGGGAGTTCAGTTCACTTTACGCTGCTTTTCCTGATACATTTCCAAAACCTTGCGGATCGGAATCATCGCTGCGGCCACTGAGTCCTGCGCCTTTCGGTTGTTCTCCAGCCGGGTGGTCAGTGCGGCGTGCTCCAACACATTGTTTTCAAGTTGCTTTTCGAGCCGCACTTTCTCGGCTTCGTTGCTGGTCAGTTTATTTGCGAGGTCTTTGTTTTGGTTCAGCAGCCGCGTCTGGCTGCGTTCCACGGCTTCCACCGCCTGCTGCGCCTCATCGATCTGCAGCTGAATCTGGTCGCGGTAGAACTTCACCCCAAAGCGGTAAACGGTCTGTTCCAGTTCTTTGTAGACCAGCGAAATATCGTTCACACTCCACTCGCCCTCCAGCAGCCCCAGCCACACAGTGGCCGTCTGCCCGCGGCCGCTGACTTTTGCGTAGACAATTCCTTTTTCGTACACCGTACCCCCTAAGGCGGGTTGCGATACCGATACGTACTCGCCAACGGCTTTACCTTTGCCCATTTCCCTGACGTATTTGTTCCAGGCACTCATCACGGCTTCCGCCGGACCGGACAGTTCGGCAACATATCCGGTGGCATTTTCACCCCGTACTTTCTCAGTATTTTTGTTTACTGATACTTTCTGTGCCCACAGGCCACTGCCGCAGGCCAGCAAAAGCACTGCGATGAAAAACTTATTTTGTTTCATGCTGTTTTTATAACCGGTAAGCCAAAGTTACAAAAAATGAGCCAGCGCGTCATGATCACAGGGGGCACCGGATTAGTCGGCACGCGTCTCACAGAGTTGCTGCGGCAGCGCGGCCACGAAGTGGTGCACCTCAGCCGACGAGCGCAGGCGGGTGCGGTGCCGGCATTTACATGGGATGTGCAAAAAGGCACGCTCGATGAACGTGCCCTCAATGACGTGGATGCAGTTATCCACCTGGCCGGCGCCGGTGTAGCCGATGCGCGCTGGACGGCAGCGCGTAAAAAGGAAATTCTGGACAGCCGGGTGGATTCTACCCGGCTGCTGCAAAAATACCTGGCGAACAACAGCCGGGTTAAAACATTTATTGCCGCATCGGCCATCGGCTATTATGGCTTTACCACCGCGGATGAATGGGTGACGGAAACAACTTCGCCCGGTCGTGACTTTTTGGCTGATGTTACGCGTCAGTGGGAAGACGCTGTTGACCAGCTCGCCTTGCCCTCACGGCGCGTGATAAAACTCCGGATCGGGATCGTATTGAGTGCAAATGGCGGCGCATTGGCCGAAATCGCAAAACCCGTGCGGTGGGGTTTCGGTGCGCCACTTGGCTCGGGCCGGCAGTATATGAGTTGGATCCATCTCGATGATGTATGCGCCATGTTTATCCATGCCCTCGAAAACGCCACCCTTTCGGGCGCGTACAACGCAGTAGCACCCAAGCCGGCAACAAACAGGCAGGTAACTGAAGCCATCGCTGCTGCATTGAGAAAGCCGCTCTGGCTGCCCCCTGTGCCCGCTTTTGTGTTGCGGCTGGCGCTGGGTGAAATGGCGCTGATGGTATTGGCTGGTTCGCGCATCTCACCGGAAAAAATCATCCAGACCGGTTTCCGTTTTACCCACACGGACTTGCGCGCGGCTGTGGCCGATCTGCTCGGCACCTAATTCTGGCGCCCGCCCCTCAGGCAGCGGCAAAAGAACTTTTATTGTCTAATTTTGTTTCCTCAAACATACCTCGTTTATTACCATGTTAACCGCAGCGCCCAAGCCCATCCATATTTATCTGGAATCAAATCCTAATCCCAACTCATTGAAATTTGTCATCAATGAGATGCTGGTGCCGGAGGGCATGAGTTTTGATTTTCCCAATCCGGCTGCGGCTGAAGATGCGCCGCTGGCGCAGGAATTGTTCATGTATCCGTTTGTTGAGCGGGTGTTTTATATGAGCAACTTCGTAACCGTTACAAAGAAAGAAGATGTGGACTGGATTGAAATCCAGGAAACACTGAAAAACCACATCCGCAGTTTTCTTGAAGCTGGCCGGATGCTGCTCGACCGCAAGGAGCCGGCCCCCGAAACGCAAGAGGAAACAGATACAATCCGAAAAATAAAAACCATTCTGGATGAATACATCCGCCCGGCGGTTGAACAGGATGGCGGTGCGATTACGTTCCACTCATACACCGACAAGAAGGTAACAGTCACTCTTCAAGGATCTTGCAGCGGTTGTCCTTCATCCACCATCACCCTTAAAGCGGGAATTGAAAACCTGTTTAAGAAAATGATGCCCGATGAGGTGGAAACGGTTGAAGCACGCTGATGTCCGGCACGCCCGCCGTCAATACGCGCGAACGAGTTTACCTTCCATGTAATTGATGTACGATCGGTTGGCTACGCGCATACCACCCGGGGTAGGATAGTTTCCTGTAAAATACCAGTCGCCCCGGTGGTTGGGAATGGCTTTGTGCAGGTTGTCGATAGTTTGGAACACAATCTTCACATCTGCATCCATTCCGGCAGGTTTTACAATGTCACCTATTTTATCCGAGATTTCTTCATACGAAAACTGCTCGTATAAGCGCTTGACGTAATTGACAGGTTGCGGCTCCGAGTCGGCCCGCAGGCACTGCTCATATACTTCACCGAGCAGGTAGTCTTTCCCGTGTTCTTTCAGTAGTTCGATGACCGCGCGGAATGCCACAAAATCACCCATGCGGCTCATGTCGATGCCATAGCAGTCGGGGAATCTGATTTGCGGTGCCGAAGAAACAACTACAATCTTTTTGGGCTGCAGGCGGCCCAGCATCTTAAGGATGCTCTTTTCCAGCGTTGTGCCGCGCACGATCGAGTCATCGATCACCACCAGTGTGTCTTTCCCTTTGTTTACCACCTCGTACGTCGTGTCGTACACATGCGCCACGAGATCATCGCGATGGGTGTCATCTGTAATGAACGTGCGCAGTTTAACATCTTTTAAAACGATCTTTTCAATGCGGGGCCTGAAGGAGAGAAGATCATCCAGCGAATCGATGGATGGCTTGCCTTCAAGGATGATCTCCTTTTGTTTCCTGATCAGGAATTCTTCAACGCCGCCCATCATACCCAGAAAGGCTGTTTCGGCCGTGTTCGGGATGTAGGAAAAAACCGTATTGCGCAGGTCGAATTGAATGGCTTTCAGGATTTGCGGTGTCAGCAGGCGGCCGAGTTGTTTACGCTCCTGGTAGATTTCCGGGTCAGTACCCCGGGAGAAGTAGATGCGTTCGAAACTGCAGGAGGTTTTTTCCTGCGGTTTGATAATCTGGTGTTGGCCGAAGGTGCCGTCTTTGTTAACGATCAGTGCATGCCCGGGTTTAATTTCTGCGATTTGCTCATACTGAACGTTGAAGGCTGTTTTGATGGCCGGTTTTTCGGATGCTACTACAACCACTTCCTCGTCTGCATAGAAGTAGGCAGGCCGGATGCCGCCGGGATCACGCACGACAAAAGCTGAACCCGATCCTGTGAGGCCTGCCATGGTGTAGCCGCCGTCAAAATCTTTGCAGGCGCGCCGCAGCACACGCGAGAGGTCAAGTTCGCGTTCAATAATGTCGGAAATCTCTTTGTTGCTATACCGGTTTTTGTAATGTTCGAAAAGAGCCTGCACCTCTTCGTCCAGGAAGTGCCCGATTTTTTCCATTACGGTAACCGTGTCCACTTTTTCTTTCGGATGCTGGCCCAGGTCGACCAGGATGTCGAACAGTTCGTCTACGTTGGTCATGTTGAAGTTCCCGGCCATGACCAGGTTGCGGCTGCGCCAGTTGTTCTGCCGCAAAAAAGGATGGACGCTTTCGATGTTGTTGATGCCGTGGGTGCCGTAACGCAAGTGGCCAAGCCAGAGTTCGCCGGAAAAAGCCACGTGGTGTTTGAGCCAGGCCTCATTCCGGAATTTTTCTTTGCCTTCTTTTTGAGCCTTCCGGTATTTTTTGCCGATTTTTTTGAACAGGTGCGCCACGGGTTGGGGCTTGATCGATCGGTATCGACTGATGTAGCGGAAGCCCGGGTCCACATCAATTTTGATGTTGGCAATGCCGGCGCCGTCCT
>CANGUI010000193.1 GCA_947457025.1 Flammeovirgaceae bacterium
AGGGCTAACCTTACCAATAGTGCCAGGGTATACAATCCGAAACCGGGTGTTCCTCCCTCCAAAAACAAAAATTACTGATTCAAACCCATACCATTTACCTTTCAGACATCCTGGAAAAAATAAACACTTGCTTTTTAATCAAGAAAATAGTTTTATATTTACCGAGTTAATGAAATACTCCCTCTAAGGGCTACTGGTTAGAGCATTTAGGTTGGTGTTATGTAGTTGACAGTAGTTTAATTAATTCAAATAAGTAAGATGAACATTTATGTAGCGAACATTCCTTGGAAAGCTTCTGAGGAACAACTCAAGCAACTTTTTGCCGAGTACGGAGAAGTATCTTCAGCAAAAATTATCATGGACAAAGTAACGCAGAGAAGCCGTGGCTTCGGATTCGTTGAGATGCCCGATGATGGTGCGGCCCAACAGGCTATTTCCAGCCTAAACGGGTTCAGTTTCCAAGGAAAGAACTTGGTGGTGAATGAGGCCCGACCCCGCGAAGATCGCCCCTCCGGAGGCGGCGGTGGTTTCCGCAGAGGCGGCTTCAATCGTCAACAGTAATCGGCATCGCGAACAAGTTAAGACACCCCAAGTCAGGCCGAACGCCTGACTTTTTTTTATTTGTACCGGATGGATTTCAGGGCTCTGCAGTTCGAGTATGATCACCGGTTACGGCACCTCATTCAACTTAAGCGATCTGGTCGAAATACTTCCAACGAGCCGAAAGAAACCTGATCTTGAACAATTTCGGCCACCAGCTTTCCGGTGCCCGGGCCTAGGCTCAGTCCCATCATAGCATGGCCTGTTGCGATGATAACGTTGGGCAGGCTCTTCAAACGCCCGATGTACGGAAGCCCATCGGGTGAACAGGGGCGCAAGCCGTGCCAGATCTTTTCTCGGGCCGGCATTGCAGGTTGCAAATCGTAATAGCGGGGTACTGCTTCTACAATGCCGCGCACGCGATTGAGGTTGATCGCGTGATCAATCCCGGTAATTTCCATAGTGCCCCCGAAACGAATTGAGTTGCCCATGGGGGTAACGGCCACACGGGCTTCTAGTAAGATCGAAGGGATACGAATGTTCCGTTTTACATTTTCTTCCGTAAAGCTGTAGCCCTTCCCAGCCTGCATGGGCAAATTAAGTTGCAGCTGATGCGCCAGCTCAGGTGACCACGAGCCGGCAGCCAATACCAACTCGTCTACCGGGTACTCGACCGCACCTGCCCGAAGCGCCCGTACGCGCCCGCTGCGGAAATCGAAACCGGTGACGGACGTTGAGGCGTGAAACACAACGCCTTGCTCTTTCAAATCGTCAATTAGTCCGCGAATCAGCAACTGAGGTGTAAGATGGGCATCGCCCGGATAAAAAACACCTCCACGCACCGATACGCGCACGTCCGGCTCCATCGCCTGGACTTCCGAAGGGGTCAGCATGCGCGCATGAATGCCCAGCTGGTTGGCCAGATGAGCCGTTTCAGTTTCCTCGTGTTCGGCCTCAGCCGACTGGTAGAGCATGAGCAATCCTCGCTCGTGGTAACCGAAATCAAAACTAACTTCACGGGCCAGTTGTTGATACTGTGTTTTACTGAACAGGCTGAGCTCCTTGAGCGCGGGTGCGGCACGCGCCACATGATCCGCGTTGGCCTGCCGGTAAAAGAGCCATCCCCATTTCAACAGGTCGAGACTCAGCCTTGGCTTGACATAGAAGGGACTTTTGTTGTTGAACATCCAACGGAAGCCCTTGGCGATCATGCCGGGAGCCGCCAGCGGAATGATGTGGCTGGGCACCACCATGCCCGCGTTGCCGAAGGAGCAGCCGTCTTCCAGCGAGGACTGATCAAATACGAGCACATCGTGTCCCGCCTTTTTTAAATAGTAAGCCGAGCACAGTCCGATAATGCCGCCACCGATGATGCCAACTTTCATGGGCTAGTCGTAATGAAATTTACAAGACAGTATTAGGATTTCGGATGCTGTTACTTCGTACACCAAACGATGTTCATGCGTAATTCTACGCGACCACTTCCCTTGAAGCGTGTGTTTTAGCGGTTCCGATTTTCCAATTCCGCCAAAAGGTGTCTCGGAAATTGAAGTGATAAGCAAAACAATTCGATTCGTAATCTTGGGATTCGTGCGCTTCCATTCCTCTAATTGCGCCAGTGCCGAGGGACTGAAAACAATCTTTCTCACCGCAGATATTTCGCCTGCAATTCTGCTACAGACATGGCCACGCCTTTCCCCTTTGCCAACTCATCCATGGATTCATACAACTGCTTACGATTGGCTTCGGTCGACAATAAAAATTCTGTATCGTCACGCTGCACGGTAACCGTAATCTCAATGTCCTGATCCCCAAACGCCTCCTGAATTGAGCGAATCAATTCAACACTTAACTCCTTTGTATTTAGTCGGTATGTTGTCTCCATGGTGTAAAATTAAGGCACAAAAAGCGCCAATCAAATATCCAGCTAACGTCAGATTACCTGAAATCCATACGCATACGGATCATCATCGGGATCGATGGTAATGGTGTTGTGACCATAAATCCGGGCCCACCCTTCTACGCTGGGCACAATCGCAGGCTTACCGGCCAATTGTGTTTCTTCCTCAATTCGGCCGATGAACTTACTTCCGATTATGCTTTCGTGAATAAACTCATCTCCCTTGCGCAGTTTGCCTTTGGCAAACCATTGTGCCATGCGGGCGGACGTACCGGTGCCGCATGGTGAGCGATCAATCGCTTTGTCACCATAAAACACCGCATTGCGGGCCGATGATTTTGGATCCATCACCTGTCCGGTCCACAAAATATGGCTGCAACCATTTATGGTTGGATTTTCAGGATGCACGAACGAGTACCTGGCATTGATGTTCGCACGGAGGGCACGGCTCCAGCTAATCAATTGGTCGGCTTTGAAGTGTTCGAGGCCTGGAAAATTCTTTTGGACATCAACGATAGCATAAAAATTACCCCCATAGGCAACGTCCAGCACCACGTCACCCAAATCCGGACAAGTAGCAGTAATTCCTTCGGCTGCGAGGTAGGCTTTTACATTCTGAATTTTAACCGACTTCACTTTACCGCCCTCCTGCCGATACTCAATTCGAACTAACCCGGCCGGCACTTCCAGATTCAGGATGCCGGGTGTTTTGGGCTCTACCAGGCCTTCTTCAATGGCAATGGTTACCGTACCAATCGTGCCATGGCCGCACATGGGCAGACAGCCACTGGTCTCAATAAATAAAACGCCTACATCATTTTGGGGATCAACCGGTGGGTACAAAATGCTACCACTCATCATGTCGTGGCCACGTGGTTCAAACATGAGTCCCTTCCGAATCCAATCGAACTCGCGCAAAAAATGCTGGCGCTTTTCACTCATGTTAGCGCCCTTCAGGTCGGGTCCGCCTTCAGCTACCACGCGCACGGGATTACCGCAGGTGTGAGCGTCTATACAACGAAACTTATTCATTTTCTCAATTTAAAGTTGATAGTTGGTAGTTGTCAGTGCAACGAACAACTAACAACCAACAACTAACAACTACTTACCAAATTCCCCATTCACCACTCTCCATATCCCCAACGGATTTCCATCTCTCAGTTCGTCAGGCAACAGGGTTTGCGGAAAATTCTGAAATGCCACAGGGCGTGCAAAACGTTTGATGGCATCCGTACCCACTGCAGTAAAGCGACTGTCCGTAGTTGCCGGGAAAGGGCCTCCGTGATTCATAGCCGGACAGACTTCTACTCCGGTTGGCACCCCGTTCACAATTAGCCGCCCCGCCTTTCCTTTCAATACATTCAACATACTTTCGTAATCTGTGACTTCAGAATCGTGGCCAAATATCGATGCGGTAAGCTGGCCGTTTAAAGTGTTGACCACAGTATGCAGTTCGTTACGGTCTGCACACGTTACAATCAGCGAAAACGGACCAAACACCTCCTCTGCCAGAAGCGGGTTTTTCAAGAATTCCTTGGCTGAGACCGATGCAATAGTAGGGCAGCCCTGCGCCGCGGTGCCCTCAGCCGTTGCCTGAGCCACCACCGTGATGCCCTGCTGTGCCAGCGCCTGCTTGCTGCGCGTGGCATAATGATCGGCAATTCCCTGGTGCAACATCGTGCCAGGTGCTGACTTTTTGATTTCGGTGCTCAACGCGCCGGCAAAAGAAGAAAGCCCTGCACCCTCCACCGCCAGGATCAAACCCGGACTGGTGCAGAACTGTCCGACACCCAGCGTAATGGACGATGCCACCAATTGGGCCGTCTTTTTAAAATCCGTTTCGAGTGAATCCGGTAACAAGATCACCGGGTTAACGCTGCTCATTTCAGCAAATACCGGAATGGGTTCCGGGCGCTGGTTGGCCGCGTCGAAAAGTGCTTTGCCGCCAGCAAATGATCCGGTAAATCCCACCGCTTTGGTGAGCGGATGCTTCACCAGTGCATGCCCCACCTCAAAGCCTGCGCCAAAAAGATGCTGGAAGACAGCTTTGGGCAAACCCGTTCTTGCCACGGCACGGCCGATGGCACCCGCCACAAGGGCCGAGGTAGCCGGATGAGCGGGGTGGGCCTTTACAAGTACCGGACACCCCGCAGCCAGTGCTGAAATGGTATCCCCCCCGGCTGTGGAATACGCCAGCGGGAAGTTAGCAGCCCCGAACACCACCGCAGGTCCGATGGGTACCAGCATCTTGCGGATATCGGGCTTTGGTGCAGGCATGCGGTCGGGCTGAGCGGAGTCGAGGCGAGCATCCACCCAACTTCCCTCTGCCACGAGATCGGCAAACATGCGGCAATGGCCGGTGGTACGGCCCCGTTCGCTCATGATCCGGGCTTCGGGTAGGTTGGTTTCCCGCATGGCCGTTGAGATCAGTTCCTCCCCGAGGAGTTCAATTTCCTCTGCTATTGTGCGCAAAAATTCAGCCTTC
>CANGUI010000194.1 GCA_947457025.1 Flammeovirgaceae bacterium
AAGCAGATTCAGGCCCGCGGAGAGCGCATCCGAATCTACAACTTTTGGGCTACCTGGTGTGCACCTTGTGTAAAAGAAATGCCGTTTTTCGAAGAGTTTAGCCGCGCTAATCCTGACATTGATCTGGTATTTGTTAGTCTGGATTTACAACTAGACCCTGACCCGACGAAAGTCTCGCGCTTTTTTTCACGTCGAAAACTAACGGGCCAGGTGATTCTGCTCGATGAGGGAGACCCGAACTCGTGGATTGATCTGATCGAAAAGCAATGGTCAGGGGCACTGCCAGCCACCTTGGTGGTAAACCCTGTGAATGGTAAACGAGTTTTTGCACAGCGGGAGTTCAGGGTGGGAGAACTTGAGGCATTTGTGGATCGGGTAAGATAGAATGTTAATATAAACCAAAATACAGAATGCATATGAAGAGAGTTGTTTTTATTGGCGTGCTGGCACTTGCGTTTTCGTTCCGGGAGGCCGGCTACGAGGTTGGTGATCTGGTGACGGATTTCAAGTTGAAAAATGTAGATGGGAAAATGGTGTCGTTGGCCGATTATGCCCAGGCAAAAGGATTTATTGTCGTTTTCGATTGCAACACCTGCCCGTTTTCAAAAGGCTATAACGACCGGATTGTGGCGTTGCACAAAAAGTATGCTGATAGGGGTTTTCCTGTTATCGCCATAAATCCGAATGCCGATGAAAAATCAAAAGGTGATTCTTTTGCCGAGATGGTGAAGCGTGCCAAGCAAAAGAATTACCCATTTGTCTATTTGCACGATGAAACACAGGCTGTGGCCCGCTCCTTCGGCGCCACGAATACACCTCATGTGTACGTGTTGGCAAAGAGTGCCGGAACGGTTCGGGTTGCCTACATTGGCACGATTGACGACAGCCCCCGCGATGCGGAAGCGGCACAGAAAAAATACGTGGAGAATGCAGTCGATGAACTCCTGGCTGGCAAGCCGGTAAGTCAATCCAAAACAAAGGCCATCGGTTGTGGTATCAAATGGCGCGATGCCTAGCGGGCTTCAACCTGTGATGGCAAATCCCCAAACGGCCGCCTACGTGTGGCCGTTTCTATTTAATGCCAGAATATCATCAACGTATTCCCGGGAATTGCTCAGGCGTGGCACTTTATTTTGGCCACCTAACTTGCCACGTTTCTTCATCCAACTGTAGAATGTGCCGGGGGGTACGAAATGCAATGTGGGCATCACCAGGGCCAGATCACCGGTCCGCTTGGCATCGTAATCAGAGTTGACCTTGCGGAGGTGTTCGTCCAGTGCTTCGGCAAAGTGTTGCTCACTGGAAGGGGGGCGTTCAAATTCTACCACCCATTCATGGCTGCCACGTTTACCCCGTTCCAGGAAAATCGGGGCAGCGGTATAGTTGTGAATGACGGCACCGGTTGTCTCACACGCCTTTGTGATCGCTGCCTCGGCATTCTCTACGATGACTTCTTCTCCAAACGCATTGATGAAATGCTTGGTGCGCCCACTGATGCGAATGCGGTACGGGTAGGTGCTGGTGAATTTTACCGTATCACCGATGTGGTACCGCCACAGTCCCCCATTTGTGGTGATCACCATCGCATAGTTTTTGCCAACCTCAACGTCAGCAAGTGAAACCGCTTCGGGGTACTCCTCGCCCACATGTTCGAGTGGGATGAATTCGTAAAAGACACCATAGTCGAGCATCAGCAACAGGTCATCCGAATCGGTACGGTCCTGGATTCCGAAAAAACCCTCGCTCGCATTATACGTCTCCCAATAATGCATAGATGAACCGGGAATCAGCTGCTCGAAAAGCGCACGATAGGGTTTAAACGAAACAGCACCATGGAAGAACACTTCCAGATTGGGCCAGATTTCGAGAACACTCTTTTTATTTTCGCGTTCCAGCATGGTCTGCAGGAGCAGCACGGTCCAGGTTGGTACACCGGCGATGTGCGTGACATTGACATCTCTGGTTTCGCGCATCAACCGTTCAATTTTTTCCTCCCAGTTTCCCATCAAGGCAGTCTCAAGGCTCGGGGTGCGAAAAAATTCCGCCCAGGGCGGCAGGTTTTGCATGATCACAGCAGACACATCGCCATAGTGAGACGAGGAGTCAGGATCAAATTCGTTGGTCTGGTGCGAGCCGCCCACGGCCAGACTCTTACCGGTAAAAATCTGGGTTTGTGGGTAGTTATGGACGTAAATGGAAAGCAGGTCTTTTCCTCCTTTAAAGTGGCATTCGTCCAACGACTCGGGGGAGACGGGTATAAACTTGCTGCGGGCATTTGTGGTGCCGGAGGACTTGGCAAACCAGCGGGTTTCGGATGGCCAAAGCACATTTTGTTCTCCACGCATCAGCCGTTCAATGTAGGGGAAAATGCGCTCATACGAGTGAATGGGGACGCGGTTCTTGAAGTCTTCGTAGTTCACCAGGTCGTCAAATCCGTATTGCGTCCCGAAAACGGTGTAGCGGGCATTTTGCAGCAGTTTTTTCAACACCTCATCCTGCACGTCGTGGGGATACTTCATGAAGAGCTCTATCTGATGAAAGCGCTTCTTCATCACCCAGGTAACAATGGAATTGATCAGCTGCATAGTTCCGTAATCCGCAAAAGTACAGCACATTCAAGGAATGGCAAACCTGCGGTACGCAGGTAGGGTGCCTTATTCAGGTTGAGGTGCCGGCCTGCGCAGGCGGAAGTTCTGCCCGAGGTAAACCTTACGTACCATCGGATCATTGGCCAGGTCTTCGGCGGTTCCTTGCTTGAAGAGTTTCCCCTCCACCATCAGGTAGGCTCGGTCTGTAATAGTCAGGGTTTCATCTACGTTGTGATCGGTGATCAATATCCCGATATTCTTGCTTTTCAGCCTCCCTACGATGCTCTGGATTTCTTCCACCGCTATCGGATCAACCCCTGCAAAAGGCTCATCCAGCAACACAAAACTCGGGTCTACCGCAAGTGCACGGGCAATCTCCGTACGTCTCCGCTCTCCGCCTGACAGTACCATGCCGAGGCTTTTTCGTACATGGGTGAGACTGAATTCTTCGAGCAAACTTTCAACCTTCTCTTTGCGTGCGGATTTGCTGATGTTCCGCATTTCCAGGGGCGCCATCAGGTTCTCTTCTACCGTAAGCTTCCGGAATACGCTGGCCTCCTGAGCCAGGTAGCCTATCCCCTTTTTGGCGCGCCGAAACATGGGCAAATCGGTGATGGTTTCCTGGTCGAGAAAAATTTGCCCGGCATTGGGTTTAATCAGCCCCACAATCATGTAGAAGCTGGTTGTTTTGCCTGCCCCATTCGGGCCGAGGAGACCTACGATCTCACCCTGCCGTACCTCAATCGAGACGTCATTAACGACCGTACGGGATTTGTATTGTTTGAGTAGGTTTTCTGCGCGTAGGATCATGGGCTTTTAGTCGAACTTAAGATCTTTGATACGTAGCTGAATATTAGTTTCTCCGTTGAATGTATTTTCTTCCACGGTGTAGGCCATACGAAATGGCTTGCCCTTTAACAAAGGAGAATAAAACTCCGGCATATCAAATCCAATGGCCGTGAAGATATTGTTGTTTCCATGTTGCCCGGCCAGAAAGCGGATATGTTTATCTTTCAGATTGGTGAGGGCATTTTGAACAAAAACATTACGAGATTCGAACACCGGTTTCAGGTTTTCGGGGCCGAAAGGGGCAAACTGTTTGAGCAGGTGCAGGAAACGGGGGGTAATGGCATCGAACGGCATCACCAGGTCAATGTCTATGGAGGGGGTTCGCTGGTCATCAGAGATACGTTTGCGCACTACTTCTTCGAAACGTTCGCGAAAAGCGGAGTAATTTTCAGGGGCCATTGAGAGACCCGCGGCATAGCGGTGCCCCCCGTATTTATCGAGTAAATCGCTGCAGGCGGTGAGGGCTTCGTACAAGTCGAAGCCCTTTACGCTGCGGGCGGAACCGGTTATTTTACCATTGGATTTTGTGAGGATCACGGTAGGGCGATAATACTTCTCCACACACCGAGCAGCAACTATGCCAATTACGCCTTTGTGCCAGGTTTCTTTGTAAAGCACTGTGGAACGGGAGTTTTTCAGTACTGGGTCCGATTCAATCTGGGAGATCGCGTCTTCGGTAATGGAGGTATCTACTTCTCGTCTTTCAACGTTGGTCAGGTTAAGTTTCTCCGCCAACAGTAAGGCCTCCCCCTCGGTTTCACTGATCAACAATTCTACTGCCCCGTGGGCATGAGCTAGCCGCCCGGCCGCGTTGATACGTGGGCCTAGTGAAAAAACAACTGTTCCGATATCTACTTCGGATGAAACGCCCGAAATCGTCATTAACGCCTGCAACCCCGGGAGTGGATTACGGTTGAGTTTTTCCAAACCAAAATATGCCAGTACCCGGTTTTCGCCATGGATGGGAACGATGTCTGAGGCGATGGATACAGCTACCAGATCGAGGTATTCAAAAACTTCTTTTTCATCCCGGTGGGTGCGCGCGTATGCCTGCATCAGCTTAAAGCCAATGCCACAACCACTCAACTCACGATACGGATACCCGCAGTCCTCGCGCTTTGGATCGAGCACCGCGACCGCCTGCGGCATATCGCCTCCGGGCAGGTGATGATCACAAATGATGAAATCGATTCCTTTCGCGCGGGCGAGGATTACCATGTCCGACGCCTTGATTCCCAGGTCGAGGGCGATAATCAATTTGATGTCGTTCCGCTCGGCCCAGATGATTCCCGCCTCCGATACGCCGTACCCCTCTGTGTAGCGGTCGGGGATGTAGTACCTGCAGTGAGGGTAAAACTGGCGGAGGTAGCTGTACACCAAAGCTACTGACGTGGTGCCATCCACATCGTAGTCACCAAACACAAGTATCTTCTCTTCCCGTTCGAT
>CANGUI010000195.1 GCA_947457025.1 Flammeovirgaceae bacterium
AGTGGATACAGGCAATATTTTTGGAAAGGGCTTCATGTGGAATTTTCGCAGACCACCGGACTGGGTGTTTTACAGAACCACGTAACAACCGGAAAGACGTATAATAGCTTCGATTGGTTAATGACGGGTTATGTTGGCTACAAGTTTGAGTTTGCGCAGAAAAAACTCTACATCTTACCGCAATTCGGCGTTGCCGGGGTGGTTTATAAGTCAAATCCGTGGCCGATCTATGAAGACAATACACTGAAGAAGGAAGTTGGTGAATCACCTTTCATGCTGGGGTCTTTGCGATTTGGTTACAACTTCTGAGATTATTACCGGCGCCGGTTGTGGTACCTGGGCCAGGCAGGCATGTAATCCGACATACTGTGCGTTGCGTTCCTGCCTGGATTTCCTTCTTTTTTCAGGTCATATCTTGAGAGTATTGCGGTCTTAAACGCTTGGCCTGTTGCTTACTAAGCGTTCCGGGGACCAAAGAAAGCGGACGAGATGACAAGTGTTTCACATCCCGGGCAGCATCCGGGAGATCAGCCAGTCCGGGTTGACCAAAGAGTTGGATGCGCCCGTTGAATGAGTTTCAATCCGGCGGTGTATTGCCCGTTAGCCTATTACTACACCATCGGAAACTCGAAAAAGCTCGACTGAAAAGCCAGTATTAAGTATTCGAATCTGTATATCAGGGGCTTTAGGTGGTTTGGTTCTGATCGGTCGCATTACCGCACTACCGGGCGAAAAATTTTCTTTTCAGGTTAGTCACCCACATACATGATTTCTCTGTTGTGATTTGTGAACATATGTTCACTCAATTCTCTTTGTGGGTACACTGATCAATCGTAATCTCTTGCAAACATCCTGAATCGCATAGGCTTTCTGGGAGGTAGACTTTCCATTGGTGTGATTTTGGGTGCTATTGGTATTTCAATCTTTGTGCTGGTGAAAGGGTTGAGTGCTGCGAACGGGCACTATCCATTATCCAAGCATCCACCGACCTTGTTTCAACGGGTAGTTGGCGTTAAGCAAGGAAAAGGTTAAGGGTTGGTATTAGTTTTTCATTGATCACGGCACGGTGGAGTGTACATCCAGACGCAGTACGTTGGCCTGATTTTTTGGATTGAGGGCAACCACCTTTTTTGCGCAGTTGCTGTTGGTGAAGGTAAACCCGGAAACAAGTAATAGGTATTCTTTTGCCGTACACACGTGTTTCTGGGATCCGTTGTTGGCAATAGCTGATATCTGGAAGAAACTGGTTGCGCTGGCGGTGCTCAGCAAACCCACCAGTTTCCGTAACGGGCTGGCCTATCTGGCATCTTCATTTACCGTATGGAAACGGAGTAGGGTCCTAGCCGGTACTTCGTTGGTGGTCATTCAGTTTGTCAGGCTATTGACCCGAGAAGGCCAGGCTTGAACAGGCATCGCAGATCAGTACCTTATTTTCTGGCGGACACGGCTTGCAGCATCCGGATGATTTTTCGCCCATTGAAAGTCGCTCTTGATGGGAGAGTTGTACCATCAGCTGTCCCCACCCGCGCTTCTTGAGGTAACGGCATCATAGAAAAGTTTCTTGCCGGATTTTCATGTGTGGGGGAGTCATAATCCGGGATCCCGCTGATGGCAGCAGGGAATTAAATTATCCGAGAACATAAGCAGTGACGCAAGAGAACCTGCGGACAACTGAAAATGAGTTATGCTCTTAGATCGGTAACTATCTGGCTTTTGGAATTTCTACAATAAAGGTGCTGCCTTTGCCAAAGTCGGAAGTGACCTTGATGGTTGCGGCAATTTTGCCAGCAACTTCCCGCGCGATGTAGAGCCCGAGGCCTGATCCATTTGAATTCTGGTGTCCGCGGAAAAACATGTTAAAGATATTGGGTATTACTTCTGCCTTCATGCCTTCGCCATTGTCTTCAACAACGATTTTTACCGTGTTAGTCCCTTCCACATAGCAAAGTCTGACACACGCTACGTCATGATTTTCCTTTTTTTGAAATTTGATGGCATTTGACAACAGATTTTTCAAGATGATTTCCAATCGCAATTTGTCTGTCGTAATGGTTTTTCCGGCGAGGGAGGAGACATCGAAATTGATTTTCGTAAAGTTATCCATGTACTGTAGGTCTTCGATCATCTCGGTGCACAGGGCGTCTAAATCAATTTTTTCAGGATGCACAACCAATCGGTTATTCCGCGAGTAGTCTAGTATTTCTTTGATGAAATGGTCGAGCTTATTAACGCTGGTTCCTATTTTTGACAGGTACACCGCCCGGGCTTCGATGGATGGATCCAATTTGCTGATGTTGACCAGTCCTTGTATGGACTTTAGCGGAGCGCTCAGGTCATGTGAAACGCTGTAAACAAATCGATCCAGTTCCGCATTGGTCTGGTTCAGCTCTTTTAGTTTATCGTTCAGCTTCTGCTCAGTCTGCCATAAGTCAGAGATGACTCTGCCCGTAAATGCCACGAAAACATAGAGCAGGATATTGCCAATGAAAATATTAAACAAGGGGTCATCGTATGAAAAATTTTCAAGCCTGATTGTTTTGTTGAAATTCGGAATGATGTAGGTTACAAAGAACACAACCAGATTACAGGTTAAGGCTTCACCAAACCCAAAGCGAATGGCAACGAATAAACCGGCCAAGCCATATAAGTACCAGTAGCGTTCAAAAGGTACAAAAAAAGACAGAGCAAGCAATGCCGCATAAATGGACACAGGCTCTAGGCGGGCGAATTTATGATGCGGCTTGGGGAGTGCGTAGTCGGGGGGATAACGCAGCAGATTGTTCTCATGTAAGATTCGGGTAAGTGAATAAAGGACAGGAGTACAAATCCCGAAGTTTGCGGTGAACTCACTCAGCCAGCTGGTTAAAAAAAGGCGCCAGAAGAGGTCTTCTGGTTGCTCGCCGAAGTAGGTGAGCAGTGCTTGCAACGACAGGATGTTGGCAACGATTGGGATCAGCAGGCCGATCAAAATAAAAAGGAGAAAATGCCTGGTATTGGGTAACCAGTATTTGCCCTTGGCTAACTTGGTGAACAGCAACCAGGAAGTGGCGGCAAAGGCGGTTTCACATATCGGGTAGATCAGCCAGTGCCACCACACGGCTACGCCCCAAAATGGGGCAAATAGGGCTGCGCAGATATAGGTTGCTGGTAGGGTTCGCGCCGGGCCCCACCAATTGATCAGGATGATGGACAGGGCGGTCGGCAGGTAGAGTGAACCAATTCCCGTGTCAAATTTAAATGAAAGTGAAATGAAATTCCCGAGGGGGAGAATTAAATACGGAACCAACCAGGTCCACCAGGGAAGTCTATGTGAGATGCTATTACTTTGGGATTCGAGGAGGGGAAGCATACACCTTAACTGTAATTTGAAAAAACCTTGATTTTTGTATTTTGTTTAATCTTTTTATAACTTTTTAGACTTCTTTTTCAACAGACGCAAACAATAGATGCTTCTGCTCACCGGACGCGGCGGGTTAAACCCGAAATTGTCATTAGGAAAAAGTTCTAATGGCGGCCATTAGAAAAATACAGGTTTAAAATACTAATTATCAACATACTAAAGTGTATTAAACAGACCAAAATATAGAAGAATTTCTTACAGCATTCACGTTGTTGAAATTTCCTTTCAACTCAATGAAAAGCAATTCAAGTATACCTCGGTATTCGATTCTAATGACAATTCCAGGTTAAACATAACTCACAAATCACCAATTAAGACTGGTGTCCAAAATCAAGGTTTCTTACCTCTGCCGGGATCTCTCGGTAGATCGCGGTGAGGGTGGCGATGCGGGTAGTATTGGGGTAAATGCATTCGGGTGGGATAACCCGCGGCCGGGATGTGCAGGGCTTGGCCCCGCGGCAAGCGGGGCGGGAGCGAAGCGAACCCCGGAGCAGCCCGAAAAGCCGCCCCAATCAAGACACGGACGCCGTTGCTGCTCGGACTACGGTGGGAAATAAGACGCACAGGCATACGCCACTCGCGTTTTCTGACATTGCTTTGCTCGTGGCACCGCCAGACGCTGGCTGTGCTGCCGGGTTACTCACGCAGGCAGCGCTTCACAGCTTCCAAATCAACCGGACTGGTGATGAAGTTCTTTTCCCGTAGTGCGAACCGGTGCAGGGCTTCGGGCAGGGTGATATGTTTAGACAAGACCGCATCGACTACAGACTTGAACTTGGCCGGGTGGGCGGTCTCGAGGAAGATGCCGGTTTCATGTTGTTGGCGGTAGCGTGTCAGGCCAAGGTAGGCCACAGCACCGTGCGGATCCAGGAGGTAGTCTGTTCGTTGGTACACATCGCGCATCGCGGCGGCTGTTTCATCGTCCGTGCAGGTGATGCCGGTGATGAGGGACTGAATTTTCGGATGATTGTGCCCGTACAAATCGAGGATGCGGGTGAAGTTGCTCGGGTTGCCCACATCCATCGCATTGCTGATGGTAGGCACGGAGGGGCGCGGCTGAAATTGTCCGCTGCGCAGGTAAGCCGGCACAACCGCGTTGGCATTGGTGGCGGCGATGAACCGCACCTGGGCGAGGCCCATCAGTTGGGCCAGCAGGCCGGCCATCAGGTTGCCGAAATTGCCACTGGGCACGGAGAACACCACAGGTACATTCGTTGGGGCACGGCTCCAGGCGTACACATAATAAAAAATCTGCGGGAGCAGGCGTCCTACGTTAATGGAGTTGGCTGAGGTGAGGAAAAAATTTTTGGTAAGGTCGGGGTCGGAGAATGCGGATTTCACCAGCCGCTGGCAGTCATCAAAGGTGCCGGCTACTTCGATGGCGGTGATGTTGTGGCCCAGCGTGGTGAATTGTTTTTCCTGCAGTTCACTCACTTTACCGGACGGGTAGAGCACAA
>CANGUI010000196.1 GCA_947457025.1 Flammeovirgaceae bacterium
CAACCGCCTCTACCGCCAGGATTTGTCGCGCACGTTTTTCACGCAGGAAGATGTGTACTATGAGCGTCTGAAAAACTTCGGTGCCATTTTTCAAATGCAGGTGTATTCCAGCAACATCGTGCAAGACGACTGGGATCGGGAGGGCCGGGTGCGGCTCTACGACATGCCCACACTCAATTTGCGCGCCATTGACCAGAAGACGCGTGACGAAAAAGTGAAAGGCATGTATCCGAAGTTTGAAGCCGAGCTACGAGAGAATCTGCTGGAATACGGGCGCACAGTGAAAAGCCTCGGTCCTGATGAGGTGCTGGTCATGAATGTAAAATTAACCAAGTGCGAAAACTGCGGCATCCCCGATGCACTGGAAGTATCCGTAAAAGGCGCGGTGCTGGCCGACTATGCTGCCGGAAAGCTGAACAAGGAAAATGCGTTGACTAAAGTAGTGATAAAAAAAGGACAGGTTCAATAACAGATTTTCCCCGGCCGGGGCATCCATAAACGACTTTTATTCGTTAGCTGATGGGTGTCCCGGTTTTTTTTTGTATGTTCGTCTACCGGAGCAATCAGCCCTTACTCAGGCGTCAGGTGCTGGCGCCCGGTACGGTTGTTGATGCGTGAGTTCTAAATTGAATCAGTATGAAAAAACGAAATCTGATGGTGGCGGGGGGTACTGTGATGGCGCTGGTTGTTGCGTACCTCTTTTTCGGACGGAATCCAGAGGCTGGAAGCACCGAGATCTTTGCGGAGGTTAAAAAGGGCGAATTCCGCGTGGAAGTGGAAACCACCGGCGAGCTTGAAGCAAAAAACTCAATCAAGATCAACGGTCCGGGCGCTTTGCGCGCCTTTGGGATCTGGCAGGTTACGATCCAGAACATTGTTGATGAAGGCACCGTGGTAAAAAAGGGCGACTGGGTTGCCTCGCTCGATCCGTCCGAATTCCAAAACAAGTACACAGCCAAACAAATCGAACTGGAAAAAGCCAATTCCAAGTTCACCCAGACACAACTGGATACCACCCTGCAACTGCGCCAAAGCCGCGATGAACTCATTAATCTCAAATATGGCGTAGAAGAAAAACAGATCGTCCTGGATCAGTCGAAGTTTGAGCCCCCCGCTAATCAGAAGCAGGCTGAAATTGAACTTGACAAAGCACGCCGCGCCTACTCGCAGGCGTTGGAAAACTATAAAATCAAAAAAAATCAGAACATCGAAAAAATGCGCGAGGTGGCCGCGGAGCTGCGCAAAGTTCAGAACGAGTACAACAACATGTCGCAAACATTGCAGGGTTTTGAAGTGATGGCACCCGAACCGGGCATGGTAATCTACCACAAAGACTGGGATGGAAAACCCATTAAGGCAGGGTCCCAAATTCAGATGTGGGATCCGGTTGTTGCTACCCTTCCTGACTTGTCGGTGATGCTCTCGAAGACATTTGTGAATGAAGTAGATGTGCGCAAAGTCAAAGCCGGCCAGAAGGTAGAACTGGGACTGGATGCCTATCCGGACAAAAAATTGAAAGGCTCGGTTATCCGCGTTGCGAATGTGGGCGAGCAGCGTCCGAATTCCGATTCGAAGGTTTTTGAGGTGAGTGTGCAGATCGACCAAACCGATCCCGCTCTTCGCCCCGGGATGACCACGAGCAATAAAATCGAGGCCGCCGTCATCGATTCGGTGTTGTTCATTCCATTGGAGTGCCTCCACAGCCAGGCCGATTCCATTATTTATGTGTTCAAGCGCGAGGGGTTGGATGTGGTGAAACAGGAAGTCGTCATCGGCCCCACCAACGCCAATGAGGTCATCATACACAAAGGGCTGTCGCAGGGTGACCGCCTTTACCTGGCAGTGCCGACAGGTCGTGAGCAGGAAGAAGTTCAACTCTTGCCAGAACGTAACGGCAAGCGCAGGAAACAGACCCCGGGTGCTGATTCGGTGCAGGCCGTAGCAGTAAACCGATAGGAAAAATGCGGGCACAGCGCATCTTGTCAAACTTTTCCATTGCAGTTCTGGCTGTACTGACGAACAAAGTACGCTCACTCCTGACGGCGCTGGGAATCATTTTTGGTGTGGCCGCCGTGATTTCCATGCTGGCGATCGGCAACGGAGCGCAACAGGAAATCATCAACCAGATTAAACTCGTTGGGGTGAACAATATTGTGATCCGCCCCGTCATCGAACAAAAGGAGGAAAAAATTGAAGAGAAGCCGGGACAAAAGGAGCAGCGGAAGTTCTCTCCGGGGCTCACCGTCCGCGATGTCAGGAGCATCCGGCAGGTGATACCGGGTGTGGCGAGAATCAGTCCTGAAATCATGCTGGAAACATCGGTTATCCGTAACGGTTTCCGGCGGTCGGCTAAGTTGGTCGGTGTAGAGCCTGCCTATTTTGAGATGTATAATTTTGCCCTCCGGGAGGGCCGCCTTTTTTCAGACGAACAGATGCGGTACGGGCTGCCGGTATGTGTCATTGGCAACGCGATCAGAACCCGGTTTTTCGCAACAGAAAACCCCGTTGGTAAAAGTATTAAGGTAGGATCGCATTGGCTCGTGATTGCCGGCGTGTTGCAGGAACGGCTTGTGTCCGAGGCGAGTATCAGCAAGTTGGGTATCCGCGATTATAACCTGGATATTTATGTTCCGCTTCAGACCTTTCTGATACGCTACCGCAACCGCGATCTCATCACCCGCACCAGCCTGCAGGAGGAAGCCATGCGCAGCCGGGGCTGGGTAAATCCCGCAGGCCAGAATGAAGCCGGCGAAAAAGAACGGAAGAATTACCATCAACTTGACCGGCTGGTGATTCAGGTGGAGGAAACCGGACGTTTGCGCCCGGTGGCTGAGATTCTGTCGCGTTTGCTGCAGCGCAGACATTTTGAGGTGGTCGATTATGAAATCGAAATTCCGGAGTTACTGCTCAAACAACAGCAGCGAACAAATGATATCTTCAACTTTGTACTCGGTGCGATAGCCGGGATTTCGCTGCTGGTAGGCGGCATTGGCATTATGAATATCATGCTCGCCTCGGTATTGGAGCGCATCAAGGAAATCGGACTACGGATGTCGCTGGGGGCAAGGAAATCCGATATCGTACAGCAGTTTCTGTTCGAGGCGATGATGATCAGTATAAGCGGAGGAATCATTGGCGTAATTCTGGGTGTAAGCCTGGCGTACGTTGTTTCTTCGATTGCCGGCATCCCGACCATTGTGACGATTTCTTCCATTGTGGTCGCCTTTGGTGTGGCGGCCACCGTGGGCCTGGTTTTTGGCATCGCCCCCGCGCGCCGGGCTGCACAGCAAGACCCCATAACTTCCCTACGCTATGAATAAACCCGGATTGATACTTGTCTGGCTTCTGGTAAACGTGGGCGCAGGTGCGCAAAACAGTTTTACGCTGGAGGATGTGATTAAGCGCGCCAAATCGCAGTCGCCCGCGTACAAAGCGGCCGAGACCGAAAAGGAAACCCGCTACTGGCAGTATCGGTTTTACAAAAGCAACTTCAATCCGCAGTTGCGGGCTAATGGGGGCCTGCCCAATTTTAGTTTGAGTTACTTCCCCGTGCGCCAGCCAGATGGCACCATCATCTTCCAGCCCATCAACCAAACCAACTCATCCTTGAATATCGGTTTGGAGCAGCCAATTCCTTTTACCAACGGCACCATTTCGGCCAATACCAGTGCGAATTACTTCAGCGATCTGAAACGCAACATCAGTTCGTGGAACAGCACACTGTATAACATCGCCCTGTCGCAACCGCTTTTTGCCTTCAATCCCTTAAAGTGGCAAAAGCAAATTGAACCGTTGCGGTTTGAAGAGTCAAAGCGAGAGTTCGCGGAGCAGGGTGAGTTTATCTCCCAGAATGCAACGTCGTTGTTTTTTGATGTGATGCAGGCGCAGATTCGTTTGCAGATTGCCAGTTTTAATCTATTGAACAACGACACAATCTTCCGGATCGAGGAAGGACGTTATAATATCGGGAAAACCTCACGCGACAAGCTGCTACAAGTAGAATTGCAGTTATTGCAGTCGCGGCAAGATGTGGGCAACGCCCGCCTGGCGATGGAAACGGCCAGTCTGCGGCTGCGCACATACATTGGCTTACGCGATGACGAACCCTTTGATCTGAAACTGCCCGAAGAAATTCCGATGTTTGACGTGTCGGTGCAGGAGGCACTTGAGTACGCCAAACAAAACCGGTCGGCCTATTTGCAGTTTGAGCGCAGGCGCAGGGAGGCCGATCAGGAAGTAGCCCGGGCTAAGGGAAATCGGTTTCAAACTACGCTTACGGCATCATATGGTCTGAACAATGCCGCGGCGCTGGTGAATGAACTCACGGTAAACCCACAGAGCCAGCAGCAATTTAATCTAACCTTTAATGTACCGATTCTGGACTGGGGCCGCAACAAAGCCTCCATGCGTACGGCCTACGCGAATAAAAAATTGCAGGACTATTTAATCGTGCAGGATGAGGTGGCCTTCGAGCAGGAGAGCATTACCCAGGTGCGCCAGTTCGAGATGCTGAAGCTGCAAATCCAGATCACCAGGAAATCGGACGAAGTAGCACAAGAGCGCTACCTCGTGGCGCAAAACCGCTACCTGATAGGCAAGATTGACATCACCGATCTGAACATCGCGCTACGCGAGAAGGATGCCGCCAAGAACGCCTATATCGATGCACTGAAATCGTATTGGAATGCCTACTACAATTTGCGCCGCTTAACGCTTTACGATTTCGCGCGCGGGCAGTTGTTGTACAACCCCGAGTGACCCTGAACTAAGTCTGCACCCGCTTGGTCTTGGAAAATCGGTTATATTTGGCCAAG
The DNA here is from genome assembly GCA_947457025.1 of Flammeovirgaceae bacterium. Taxonomy (GTDB): domain Bacteria; phylum Bacteroidota; class Bacteroidia; order Cytophagales; family Cyclobacteriaceae; genus ELB16-189. The sequence continues at coordinate 4,815 of CANGUI010000196.1, forward strand.
AGAAAAAAAATCGTGCGGGCAAATCGTAGCTATATCC
>CANGUI010000197.1 GCA_947457025.1 Flammeovirgaceae bacterium
CTACCGATGACGTCAGGGCGGCGGAGGTAATCGAGCGAACGGTTTTCTTTGTTTCGGCACACTCGTTATACAGGTCGATGATCTTTTCAAGGTCATTTCGGGTTAGTTCACCCTTCCGAATCTGCTCGGCCAGCAAATCGCAATCCGCCAGATATTCACTCATTCGCTTCTTAAAGCCAAGGTTGGGAACTTCTTCGCTCGTTCCATCCATTTTAGTTAGCATCCGGCCGTCGTAGGTAAACTGATTCTTCATTCGAAATGCATACAAACTCAGAAATCCTGACTTCAAGACCTTCATGTACCGATATCCATTTTCCAGTTGCTGTACTTTGTACAATGCGCTATCCAGAAAAAGAGTGGGTGCCTGAAGTGCCGTGTAATTTTCCTTTTTCTTGTTCCGCGCGACTAACAGGCGGTCCTGCAAATCGTAGGTCATGATCTGAATTTCCCCTCGCAACGTATCGCCGCGTACGGTTACGGCATAATCTGACTGACTACGTACAACCAGGGGCAGCATTACGATCAGGCAAACAAAATGTGATTTCATGGTGGCAAATTACCGGAAAGGATGCTTTCCGGCCAAACTTTTTTATGTTGCAGGAGCAGACCTATTTTTGCAGTTCAATGGTAAATTATAGTCCTAAGAGCTGGCGCTACCTGGTATCGCACTCCTACAGCCGGCATGTGATGCGTACCCTGCGGCCCGCCCTCCTCTTTATGGTTGTTTATGCCGCTGGTATTTGCCTGCTGTTTTTTCAGGTTCTTCACGTGAGAGATGAAGATTTTCACAGTACTACAGCGATGCATTCATTGCTCGGAATTGTGCTTGGCTTGTTTTTGGTATTTCGTACGAATACGGCGTATGATCGTTGGTGGGAGGGGCGGAAGCTCTGGGGTAGTCTGGTTAACAATACGCGGAATCTCGCTCTCAAAATCAATGGTTTCCTTCCTATCGCCAATCTACGCGAGCGGGAGTGGTTTTCGCACATGATTCCAAACCTGGCTGTTGCGCTGCGCGACCATCTACGTGACAGACGTGACGTGTCGAATCTGGAGTTTGCCGATGCGGGCTCGACCAATGCGCTAACGAGTTTTAATCATCTGCCAAACGGCGTGATGGCCCAGCTCTATCTTCGGGCAAACGAGCTCTACCGGAACCAACAACTTTCCGGTGATCAACTGCTTTTGGTAGACCGAGAGCTTAAGGAGTTTACCGATGTATGCGGTGCCTGTGAACGTATCAAGAATACTCCCATACCCTACAGTCATTCGATGTACATCAAAAAGTTTGTGGTTATTTACCTGCTTACGCTGCCGTTCGGTTTTGTAACGGAACTGCATTATTGGACGATCCCCATTGTGCTCCTGATCAGTTTTGTGCTGCTGAGCGTGGAGCTGATCGCGGAAGAAATCGAGGAGCCTTTCGGAGAAGACAGCAATGATCTGCCCACAGATGCCCTCACGGTAAAGATCCGGGAAGATGTAACTGAAATCTTACTTGGTAAACTGCACCAACCAGGATAGCGGACAAGATCACTAGAAGTGCCATCAAACCCTATACTAAGAGGTCTGAGTGCACATATTCTCGGTATTCACGGTAGAGCTTCAGTAGTTTTCGGATCGTATACAAACTCAATAATCGCAAGTTTTTGCGTCTGAATCAAAAACAAAATACCAGAAATGCCGTTTTAAGCATCCTATGAGATTGATTTTTTTCTGCATGTTAATTGCCACCAGCACGTTTGGCCAGCAAAAAGTTACATTAAACGGATACATCAAAGACAGTGCAAACGGTGAGGCGTTGATCGGGGCCACTGTATTTGTAAAGGAAGCAAACACCGGAACCGTTACAAACGAATATGGTTTTTTTTCAATTACGCTGCCTGGCGGTAGCTATACGGTAAGCGTTAGTTATATCGGGTACCGCACCCAGGTGAAGTCCGTGGAACTCGCTCAAAATCAGCGCCTCGAGATCGAGTTGGTTGCTGAGGCGGAGGAGTTGGAAGAGGTGGTAATTTCCGGCGAATTGGAGCAGGCCAACGTCAGGAACATGGAGATGAGTACCAACAAACTCGACATGAAAATCATACAGAAAATACCGGCCTTTTTGGGTGAGGTCGATGTGTTGCGCAGCATTCAATTGCTGCCGGGAGTAAGCACCGTGGGCGAAGGCTCCAGTGGTTTTAACGTGCGAGGGGGAAGTGTTGGCCAGAACCTGGTATTGCTTGACGAGGCACCTGTTTACAATACATCGCACCTTTTTGGATTCTTTTCCATTTTTAATCCAGACGCTGTGAAGGATACAAAATTGTATAAGGGTGCCATCCCTTCGCGGTATGGCGGTCGTCTGGCTTCGATTCTGGATGTGCGGATGAAAGAGGGTAACAGCAAGCGCCTGGAGGTAAATGGTGGTATCGGTACTGTTTTTAGTCGGCTATCGGTTGAGGCACCCCTGATAAAAGATAAAGCCTCATTCATCGTGGCTGCCCGCAGGTCGTATATCGACATTCTTGCCCGCCCGTTTGTTGATCTGCTTCAGGACGGTGGGGCTTTGAATTTTTATGATCTTACCGCTAAGGCCAATTACAATATTGATTCAAAGAACAGGATCTATGCATCAGGTTATTTTGGACGTGATCGGTTTCTGTTTGATGCCAATCAGGGTTTCAGCTGGGGAAACTCGACTGCCACGGCACGTTGGAACCACCTGTACAGCGATCGCTTATTTTCAAACCTCACATTTGTCTACAGCAAGTATGACTACCGCCTGCAGTTCGGAGACGATAATCTCAATCGTTTTAACTGGAACTCGGCAATCTCGAACTTTATCCTCAAACCGGAATTCACCTACTACCTGAATGGAAATAACGAATTGAATTTTGGAGGGGAAGCCATTTACTACACGTTTGAGCCGGCTAACGCAGTCGGGATTACCAATGGAAACACGATCGACATCAGTCTGCCGCGGAAGTACAATCTGGAAACCTCTGCCTTCGTGGGTAACACGCAAAAAATCAGCGATCGTGTAAGCCTGGAGTATGGTTTACGCTTATCAAATTTTCAATATTTCGGGCCTGGTGATATCTACACCTTTGGTGACACGATCCCTGGTGTGCGCCGCCCTGTGGCCACCGTTACTGCGGTTACGAGAGGAAAAAGTATTGCGGACTACAACAGCCTCCAACCCAGGTTCTCATTCAAGTTCCAGCCCACGGAGAATAGTTCCGTCAAAGGAAGTTATAACAGGATGGTTCAGTTTCTGCACCTGATCTCAAACACCACAGCATCCAATCCACTGGATGTGTGGGCCCCGACCACACGAAATATCAAGCCCGAGTTTGCTGATCAGTTTACACTCGGGTATTTCCGTGATCTGAATGCCAAACAAACGTGGGAATTTTCCGTGGAGGGATACTTAAGGTTCACCCAAAACCAGATCGATTACATCGATGGAGCGGATTTGCTCATCAATCGGTTTCTTGAAGGAGATTTGCTGGCCGGACGCGGCCGCGCCTATGGAACCGAATTCTACCTTCAGAAAAAAACAGGAAAGGTGAATGGATGGGTCAGCTACACCCTCGGACGTACAGAACTGCGGGTCGAAGGTATCAACCGCAACGAATGGTACCCCACCCGGTTTGATCAGCTCCACAACCTGAAGGTAGCGGCCTTCTACGACATCAACTCGCGATGGTCGGTCTCCAGCAACTTTACCTTCACCAGTGGTACCCCTACCACTTTTCCTACCTCACGCTTTACCCAGCAAGGCATCCTCATACCCTACAACGCGAATGATTCCAGGAATAATGTGCGGTTGCCGGATTACCACCGCCTTGATATTTCTTTCCGTTGGGAGGGAAGAAAAATGCGGGGCGACAAAGAACGTAAGAACCGGGACTATTGGGTGTTTTCGTTCTACAATGTCTACGCACGAAGAAATCCGTTTTCCATTTATTTCTCGCAGCGAGACGCGCGGGTACCTGAGGGGCAACCTATTGAATCACAGGCCACCCAGTTAGCCATAGTTGGAACAATTGTACCTTCTGTGTCGTACAACTTTAAATTCTGACGTCATGAAAAAAGCAGCAAATGTTATTTTATCCGTAATTGTAGTTGCCTTGTTCGGGGCGTGTGAAGATATCATTAACCCCCGCCTCGAAAATGCCAGTGCTGCATTGGTTGTAGATGGCTGGATTACGAACAAACCTGGCAAGCAAATCATCCGGCTTACAACCACGCAGCCGTACTTCGAAAATGTAGTGCCACCGGGCGTACGGAATGCGTCCGTACGGGTAACCGACCAAAACACCGGAAGGGTGTACGTATTTGCTGAAAACACCTCCGTTGCCGGTAATTACGAGTGGCTGCCGGTGGGGAACGAAACATTTGGTATTATTGGCAACCGGTATGAGTTGAATGTTCGGGTGGGTGCTGAAGAGTATCGGGCTTCTTCGCGAATGGGGCGTGTGCCTCCGGTGGATAGCGTCACCTTCACATTTGAGGAAGCTACGCAATTTTTCCCGGAGTCTTATTTTGCCGAATTCTGGGCCACCGATCTCCCCGGCAGGGGCGACACGTATTGGATCAGAGCGTACAAAAACGGGGTGTTTCTGAGAAAGCCTGCCGATCTGACGGTAGCTTTCGATGCGGGCTTTTCTGAAGGTGGCAACTTTGATGGTGTGACGTTTATCACTCCGATCCGCACGGGCGTAAATCCCTCCGATGTGGATGCCAATGATCAGGCTTTGGCACCCTACAAGGTCGGGGATTCACTTTTTGTAGAGATACATTCCATTACAAAGCCGGCATTTAATTTCCTGAACGAGGTGGTAATTCAAACCGACC
>CANGUI010000198.1 GCA_947457025.1 Flammeovirgaceae bacterium
GAATGTGGGCAACCCAAAACGCACCAAATTCAATCGCTTGGCGGTGAACCACGGGGGTTGTCCATCATTTCGACATCAAAAAAACAAAGGAAGTTCTTTGGAATTCATCACAGAATCTCCTATGAAACTCTGGCTTTTTAGGGCTATTTTAGTCGGACAATAATGATTAAAAAGCATAATTACGACAAAGCACTTATTTATAAACTGAATGACATTTTAAACGAAGACCAAAAATGGAGAAAAGGAAAAGATGAAGACTTGAAAAAACAAAGTGAAGCTGATAAATTAAACATCTTGAGAGCTGAAGAGGTAATAGATAGGTATGGTTATCCAGGGACAAAAATGGTTGGAGCAAAATTTGACTTTGCTATTTGGTTGGTTATTCAACATTCGGACTTAGTATATCAAGAGAAATATTTACCCTTAATTGCTAAAGCGGTAGAAGAAAGACAACTAGGTAAAACCTCACTTAGAATGTTGTTGGACCGGATTTATTCTAAAAAAACGGGATTTCAAATATTTGGTTCACAGGTTGGTATTCCATTTAGTGACGAAAAGATAATTGAACAAGTTAAATTAAAATATAACTTGTGAACGGCACAGGCGCTAACAAAATGTCTGCGCTAGGGCCGGGAGACAGGTTAAATTTTAACAATTTTAAACAACAACGTTTGGTTTCGTAGGACAACACGCGGTTTCGAAAGCCGGCCACATCGCAAACACAAACGTTGGCAGCAAGTGTGAAAACAGTTCTTGTAAATTGACAAATATGAAAAAGACAATTTTGCTAACACAGAACGGATTAAGCGAGAAAGTTTCCAAGTGGTTATTTGTAATCGTTGGGATATCTAATTCAATCAATGGAATTGGATATTTAATTGATACTCCCTTAACGAACTGGGGACTACGACTCGGAGTTTTTCTTTTGGCCAGTGGAATTCTAATCGCGATTCTCGGACTAATTGTATTTAATCCCACAAATGTGCTCGCGCCTAAATTTGTAATTGACGAAAATGGAATTCAAATTCGGGGAACCTTAACTGTAAAGACCAAGACAATAAACTGGAATGACATCAAGGAGATTACTTATAAATCTTTTGAATTGGACTTTTTATTGAACGACAACTCAAGTAAATTAATCATTTTACGGACAAACGGAGAGACTTCAGTAGAGATAAAGAAATCAATTCGAGAAATCGCGGACAAGAAATCAATCAATATTATTGGGGGTTGACACACACCAACCACCAACACCATGCTTCTGCAACTGCGTATTGACGTGTACGCTATACGTGTTACCCCCAGCCCTTGCCGGTGTTCATCACCGGCAAATACCAGCACGTATTTTACGATCCGTCGCTGAATACGTACAGACAGGCATTCATCGTCTTTACGCGATTACAGATGCAGGCCCATACAAATCAAATGGGTGGCCATCGGTAACCATCACCACGGCAAGTGGATCACCCATTATCGCTAAAAGAGGGGCAGTAGAAATTTTAGGTATTTCCAATACAACTGTTTCCGGCCGAATTGACGCCTATGCCGATGACCAAAACGTTGTAAACGGAAATTTTGAAGTGCTGATTTGCCGGTAGTACGTGTGGCTAGCCGGGAATCAACATACGTTCCGGCAGGAGGTTTTCTTGGAACGGGATTCTGCCGAACATAGTCGCACCGCAGTTCCTGCTATTTTTGTTTTCGGGTTCCACAACACAAAACCCACCCCACCGATGAAACTACTGATCCCCTGTCTGTTTACCGTGTGCCTGGTGGCCCATAGCGGCAGCGCGCAAAACAAGCCGCTTCGCCTCGGTGTCATCGGCCTTACCCACACCCACGTGCATTGGATTTTGGGCCGAGCCGCAGACGACCGGGTAGTGATTGCCGGAATTGTGGAGCCCAACCGCGACCTCGCCAAACGCTACATGCAACAACATGGCCTGTCCATGGACCTGGTTTATCCTACTATGGATGACCTGATCCGTCAGGCAACGCCCGAGGCAGTGGCGGCATTCGGCTCCATCGATCAGCATCTGGAAGTCGTGGAGAAGTTTGCCCCGCTGGGCATTCACGTTATGGTGGAAAAACCTCTGGCCGTGAGCCTGGCCGATGCCAGAAAGATGGAGGCGCTCGCGAAAAAGCATGGCATACAGCTGCTTACCAACTACGAAACCACCTGGTACCCCACCGTGCACACCGCACAGCAGCTGCTTCACCGCGATAGCATCGGCAGCCTGACCCAACTCGTCATCCGCGATGGCCACCGCGGGCCGCTGAACATCGGAGTAAATAAAGAATTTCTCGAGTGGCTGACGGACCCCGTTAGAAATGGCGGTGGCGCCATTACCGACTTCGGCTGTTATGGTGCCAACCTGGCCACATGGTTGCTGGATGGTGAGCGGCCGCTGTCGGTGGTGGCCGTCACCCAACAGTTGCAGAAGGAAAACAACCCCCACGTAGATGATGAATCCACCATCATCCTCACCTACAAAAATAGTAAGGCAACGATCCAGGCATCGTGGAACTGGCCCATTGGCAGAAAGGACCTGGAGGTGTACGGCAAGCGGGGTGTTATTTTCGCTGATAACCGCCATACCCTGCGCGTACGCATGGCCAAGGGCTATGATGGCTACACCGAAACCAGCCACACGCTGCAGGAGCGACCCACTCCCTATCACGACCCGTTTGCCTTTTTCGCAGCCGTCATCAAAAAAGAAATTTCCCCGCCACCCTACGACCTCTCCTCGCTCGAAAATAATCTGGTGGTGATGGAGATACTCGATGCCGCGAGGCGCTCGGCCCGCACGGGTAAAGTGGTGAAGTTACAGTGAAGCTTAGTGGGAAGGCCGTATGGCTGCCTGTACAGTTAACTCAAGAGGATGTTGTTCAGTTTCACCCGAACAGAAATCACCCTACTTGCTGCTTTTTTCTTTTTTGTCTTCAAACAAGATCCGCACAGAAGGCCCATAGGTATCATCGTACTGGCCGCTTTTCATACTCCAGACAAAAATTCCGAGAAAGAGAAGTGCCAGCGTGAAGGAAATGGAGATCAGTATGACGATGATGTTCATGCGTTGATTATTTTGCGTACCGAAGTCGCCACGCCATTTACAGCCAGCGTTGCAAATCCTACCACGCTGATGCTGCTGACGGGCATAAGCACTGCGGCCACGAGCGGTGTCAGATGGCCTGTGACGGCAAAACTGAGCGCTACCACGTTGTAAAAGAATGAGATCCCAAAAGCAATCTTCAGAATCAGTGTAGCCTTGCGGCTTAGGTCGAGAAAGGCGTCAAGGTGCTGCAGTTGCCTGCCCTCCAGTATGCCATCGCAAGCGGGTGTGAATACGCCGGTATCGTCTGTCACGGCAAGTCCTACATCGGCCTGCTTCAGTGCACCGCTGTCGTTCAGTCCGTCACCCAACATGAGCACTTTGGCACCGCCAAGTTGCTGGGTGCTGATGTAGTCCATTTTATCATGCGGCCGCTGTTCGAAACGCATGTCAACCGAGGCGGGAAACACCGCTTTCATGCGCTCGCGTTCAGCCGCCTGGTCACCCGAAAGCAGTGCGCGGCAGCGCGTGCCGAGTCGCTGAATAAGTTGGGCAATACCGGGCCGCAGCCGCGCCGCAATCTGAAAGTAACCCCGCACGTCGCCCCTGATTTCCACCCATACCTGTGTGCCGGCGCGCCCGTCCGAACCGGCGCCCTGAATGAAATACGAAGACCCCAACCGCACGCGTATTCCCGACACCCGGCCCTCCAGGCCTTGGCCCGGCAACTCGTGGAAGTCTTCCACTGTTTCCCGGGTGGTGGCCTGAATCGAGCGCACGATCAGGTTGCTTAATGGATGGGAGGAAGCGGCCGCCAGCGTTTTCACCATTTCCTGCTCTCCGGAAGAAAGGTGTCCGACAAATACCACGTCTGCTGCTCCCTGCGTTACGGTTCCGGTCTTATCAAACACTACCGCATCTACGGTTGCCATTCGCTCAATAACATCGGCATTTTTCAGGTAGAGCCCCAGGCGGCCAAACACGCGCAACATATTCCCGTACGTGAAGGGGGCAGCCAGCGCCAACGCACACGGGCAGGCCACCATTAGCACAGCTGTAACCACAAGCCACATTTCTTCCGGTGCCACCGCCTGCCAGTAAAGTCCTGTCAGCACGGCAATGCCCATCACAATCCACGTGAATCGCTGCGCGGCCCGATCGATGATTTTTTGGTACCGACTCTCCTCAGGTTTTGTAAACGCCTGGCGGTTCCACAAACTGGTGAGGTAACTCTGAGAAGTCACTTTCTCAACAGTCAGCTCCACAGGCCTGCCAACCAGCCGGCCACCTGCATATACAAGGCTGCCGCAGTCCACGCGGACAGGCTTAGCCTCTCCGGTAACGAAGCTGTAGTCCAGAAAAGCCTCGGGCGACATCAGGCAGGCATCCGCCGGTACAATTTCCTGATTGCGGATTTGAATCCGGTCGCCGGATTTAAGTTCATAGACAACCGTCGGGCGCCAGGCCTCGCCGTGCCACCGGTTGACGGCCAGCGGAAAGTACGATTTGTAATCGCGATCGAATGCCAGGCTTTCATAGGTTTTTCCCTGAAACCAACGTCCCACCAGCAGAAAAAAGACCAGCCCCGTGAGGGAATCCAGGTAGCCGGGGCCCGTTGCCGACACTATATCGTACAAGCTGCGCAAAAAAAGCGCCGCGAGTCCTACTGCAATGGGTACATCTATGTTGATTTGGCGCTGCCGGAAACTTTTCCACGCGTTTATGAAATAATCCTGAGCCGAAAAGAAAACTACCGGAAACGCGAGGAAAACATTGAGATACGAAAACA